>NZ_MIBU01000246.1:0-3964 GCF_001830725.1 Sulfuricurvum sp. RIFOXYD12_FULL_44_77 | reverse complement strand
ACTTAAATCCCACAATTGTATCAAACTCCGCCCACGTTGCATCATACGCCTCGCGGGTGCGAATATCATAACCCGCCGTAAACATATGGCAGGTATCGATACAGACACCGACCCGTGATTTGTCCTCTATCCGCTCTATAATGGCACTTAAATGCTCAAATCTCCATCCCAAATTCGATCCCTGACCCGCCGTATTTTCGATTACCAATGTGACACCTTCGGTAACACTCAGCGTTTCATTCATGCTCGAAGCAATACGATCGATGCACTCTTCTTCGCTAATTTGTTTTAAATGGCTCCCCGGATGGAAGTTCAAACGATCCAAACCTAACTGACTGCACCGTTGTACTTCATCGATAAATGCTTCAAGCGATTTTTGCCGTTTATCCTCTTCGGGATGACCGAGATTAATCAGATACGAATCGTGCGGCAAAACGTGTTTCGGGAGAATCCCGCTTTTCGCGAGGTTTGCTTTAAACAGAGCTATCGTCTCATCATCTAGGGGCTTTGCCGCCCACTGTTTTTGGTTTTTGGTAAAAAGGGCAAACGCTTTGGCACCGATTTTCATCGCGTTGAGTGGAGCGTTAAAAACACCGCCCGAAGCGGAGACGTGAGCTCCGACAAATTTAGACATGATTAGTTTCCTTTTAAAATTGATAAAATTGCACGATTATTATTGAGCATCGCTTTTTGAATTGCATCAGTACATATCTTCTGATTGTTGCATAATCCATAATTTACTAATAATTTCATTCCGTCTATTTCATTCGTTGCCGCATAGTATTGAGCAAGCTTTGATAAACCACGTAGATCCATATCAGTGATTTTTTTTGTCTGAAAAATAAGCGCCAAATATGCCATATTTCTTGAATGTATCGTTCTATAGGTTTGACTTTGAACAATAGATATGACTTCGGATGACAAAGGAGTAGAATATATTGCTTTTATATTCGGAAAATTTTTATTCAATTCCAATACATAACTTCCAGCAATTAAACCTAATAAATCATGCTTATCATCAGTAAATTTATCATCTTTTATATTGGCACCATTCTGAATCAGTACTTTAAAAGTTTCAAAATTATCTGATGAATAGCTCAATAAAAGTGGGGAATTACTTGATTCGCCCTTTACATTATAAAAATTAACATTTGCACCATGTTCAATTAAATACTTAGCTAATTCATCCCCTTTGGACAGATGACTATTTGATGCGATCATCTGAAGCAAACTCATATTCTTAAAATATGAAATTTCATAGTTCAATTCAGGCTGATATTCTAAAAGAAATTTCATCGTCTCAATTTGAATCACATCTCCGAACAATGCAGCATCTATTGCTCTTGCACCATCTTTATCCGTTTTATCAATAAGACTTCGATCCTGATCTAAATAGTATTTAGCCTCAGCAATATCTCCATCTTGAACTGCTTTAAGGAAATAATCCATCAACAGATTAGCCGCGTCTTTATCTCCCTTGGCGACAT
Source organism: Sulfuricurvum sp. RIFOXYD12_FULL_44_77 (assembly GCF_001830725.1). NCBI lineage: Bacteria > Pseudomonadati > Campylobacterota > Epsilonproteobacteria > Campylobacterales > Sulfurimonadaceae > Sulfuricurvum > Sulfuricurvum sp. RIFOXYD12_FULL_44_77. The sequence continues at coordinate 2,477 of NZ_MIBU01000246.1, read as the reverse complement.
CTTCTTTGATTCCGGTATAAAACGCCTGATAATTACCGGAATCTGCTAACTGCTTCGCGGACGAGTAATCCTTATGCATTAACTGTTTTGTTGCCATCAAAATACCGAAAATCAATACAATACCGATGAACACTTTTTTCATAATATCTCTTTTATATCAGCTTTTATCTTGCCATTTGAAAATTTCCAAAATCCGAATCGTCTGTTCGTCTTTTATCTCATAAACGATGGTATATCCGCTATAAATGAGATCACGGACATTCTCATCCTCCGCATACAACGATACTCTTCCCATCATCGGCTGAGTCTTTAAAAGCTCAAACTTTGCATCCATATCGTGTTGAAAATCGAGTGCGGCGGAACGTTTATCGAGGGCAATAAAACGGAGAATATTTTGAAGTTGGATAGTAAACTTTCGGTTGCGGACAATCCGAATTACACACTCTTCCAAAAGGCTTCCATATCGCTTTTGTATTCCTCTTCAGAAAGAGTATCATCGGACTTTCGCGCGCTTTCTACCCGTGCACGGGCGTCATCCATCGATGATACGATAAACGAAGGTTTTTTTTCTAAATGAGCAACTGCTTTTTCAAGGAACTGCACGATGGACTCTGATGAATGGTGAAAGAAATTTTCGACCGCAGGATTGTTAATTTGCACACTTAACATTAATCCCTCCTTCTGTCATAATTCTCAATATTATATCATAAACGTCGAATTCTCTCCGCCGCCTCTTCAAGTACATCGAGCGGTTTAGAGTAGCAAAAGCGGACCATATTTTTCCCCGCATCGTCGTGATAAAATGCCCGTCCCGGAACCGATGCAACTCCTGTTTTTTCCAGTATCGCCATCGCTTTTTCAAAATCATCATTTCCCGCCACACGGCTTACGTCCGTCATGACGTAATACGCTCCCATTGGAATACTCGGGTTCAATCCCGCATCGCGTAATGCATCACAAAAAAGATCGCGCTTATGCTCGTGGATTCGGGCAAGCTCTGTGTAATAGTTATCTCCCAGAGTCTCCAATCCGACCGCCGCACCGATCTGTAACGGTGCGGGGGCACAGACGTAGATGAGATCGTTGAGCTGTGCCATTGCTTCGATAACGCTCACGGGAGCGATCGCATACCCAAGCCGCCATCCGGTGATACTGAATGCTTTGGAAAAGCCTGAAAGGACAACGCATCTCTCTTTTAAACTCGGAACACTGAGTGCCGTGATATGCACCGCATCGCCGTACAAAAAGTGCTCATACATCTCATCGGCAAACACGATCAAATCGTGTTTTTCGGCAAAATGCCCGATTGCTTCGAGTTCGTCACGGGTATAGACTTTACCGCTCGGGTTGGCGGGGTTACAGATCACCATCGCTCTCGTTTTAGAGGTAACTACCGCTTCGAGTGCATCCATATCCAGTTTCCACTCAGGAGCTTCGAGACGGACATAGGTCGGAACAGCTCCAAGTGAGGTGAGAGTGGAGCGGTGATAGCCGTAATAGGGTTCGAACAATATCACCTCATCAAGAGGATTCAAGAGCGCCATACACGCCGTATAAAATGCCCCCGTCGCCCCATCCGAAACTAAAACCTGTTCAGGAACTATGTCAACCTCATAAAATCGTTTCATCTTATCGGCTATCGCTTGACGCAAGCGGGGCAATCCCTCGGTAGGAGTGTAGATGTTAATCCCCTCATTCATCGCCCCATACGCCCCCTCGATCACGGCGCGGGGAACTTCGAGATCACAGACCCCCTGCGCCATATTGATTCCGTTCATTACGTTACACGCTCTCGTCATAGAACGGATATGGGATTGTTCGATTGTGCCGCTACGTTGACTCAGTTTCATAAAAATATCTCCGTTATTAAAAACGAGATTATAACTTATCGCGCAAAATCTTGACGAGTATTGCCAGTAAAACGACTCCTGAACCTATCAAAAAGAGCGCTCCTATTTTCCAAAGCACGGTATTCGCTAATCCTATCGCAATCGCGATGGCAACCAATCCGCTCACACCCAATCCCCATTGGATATTAGCCCATCGCGCAGGGAGAAGCTGATGAAGCATCGGCACTTCTCTCTCATCGAGATAGGGAGCATAGCGCTCAAACCACACCAAAAAAGGGACAATTTTATACAGATGCGCCGTGATCAAAAATCCTAAAAATCCGGCCGTCAAAAACCAAAAAGAGAGCAATATCGCTTTTTCGCTTCCTACTATAATCCCGTAAATGCCTAACCCCATCGACACATTCAGTGCAATAAACGCTACCGCGGCGGAGCGTTCCCAAATATCGCTATAGCCACGTTTTTTCGAGGTAAAGATCCGATACACCTGCACCATATAATAGATGACAGACCCTATCCCAAAGAGTAAAGCAACCTTTTCTAGCCACACTATCTGTAATGCCGACGCAACGATCATCACACTCACCGAAACGACCATTGTATAAAAGCTGATCGTATGATCTCTAT
>NZ_MIBU01000245.1:0-11138 GCF_001830725.1 Sulfuricurvum sp. RIFOXYD12_FULL_44_77 | reverse complement strand
TTGTGATCGTTGATCTCCTCTTTTGGCAGTATCGCATCGTAAATCTTCTCGGCATTGTAGCGATCATACTCCGGCTTTAGACCCATCCCACTTTGGGGAATGTCGCCTAGACCGCGCCAGCGAAAGTCCACTTTTTGAAAATATGTATCATTCAACGCTTGGGCTTTGAGGTTCCCCTCTCTCGTCACGGCACGTTTGTACTCCACTTCGAGTTCACATCGATTTTCGATAAATTGTTTGACGATCATACTGATCGACTGCATCACGTCCACCGGCTCGAATCCGCTGACTACGACGGGTTTTCCCCAATCACGTGGGAACTCTTCGTAGATTTTGCTTCCGCTGATAACGCTGACGTGGGAGGGTCCTAAAAACGCATCGATAATACACGCTGAGTCGCTGATGAGGGCGCGCATCGGTTCGGGTACGGTGACGTGGTTGACGTGCAAGAGGATGTTTTTAATATCCTTTTTTATCACCGTGTCCAAAAGGGCGGCGGTCATCGGGGTCGTCGTCTCAAAACCGATGGCAAAGAAGATGACCGTTTTATCGGGGTTCTCTTGGGCGATTTTGAGACAATCCAGAGGCGAGTAGACGAAACGGACATCCGCACCCTTGCTTCGTGCATCTTGCAGAGAGCCGTTGCTTCCGGGGACTTTGATCATATCGCCCAGCGTCACCAAAATGACGTTTGCTTGCTGACTCAACACATAGGCATGGTCGATCCGCTCTTTGGGCATAATGCACACGGGGCATCCCGGCCCGTGAACGAATTTAATGTTCGAGGGCAAAAGTTGCAAAATACCGTATTTCATGATGGTGTGGGTATGCCCGCCGCACACCTCCATGATATTGATAGGATGGGGAAGTTTTAACGCATCTGCGGCGATGATCTTCGCATACGCTTTTATTGTGTCCGCATCTCGAAAGTCATCATAAAGATTTTTGAGTTCCAGCCCCATTTCAGACTCCGCCGTTCGGACAGTTAGCACTCTCTTCTATGGCAGCAAGCCTCTCTTGTTCATCCATAACGTCCAATATTTCCCGATAGACTCTGAGCGATTCGAGGGCATCCTCTTCGTCGATTTTATTCATTATAAATCCGATATGGAGCAGTACGTAATCACCGATAGCGACTGTGCCCTCTTCCATAAGATCGAGTCCTGCAGTACGCTGAACCCCCATTGTATCGACGGTTGCCGTGTTCGTTTCAAGATCAATTTTGACCACTTTTGAGGGGATGGATAAACACATAATTAGCTTCTCATCTTTCGTTTAAATTCGATCCATTCGATCACCCTTTTTACGGATGCGTCATCATTGATGTTGACTTCCAAAATATCGACGTTCGGTTTGATCTTTCGCGCTTCCGCTTTTTCACGTTCGATATCGTATTTGAAATGGGGGAGAAGATCGGTTTTCGTGATCAGGATGAGATCAGCCGCTCTAAACATCACCGGATATTTGGCGATTTTGTCCTCCCCCTCAGGGATGGAAACAAGGACGATATTGAGATGTGATCCCACATCGTAGCTCGCAGGGCAAACGAGGTTCCCGACGTTTTCGATGAAACAGACGTCTAAATCAGCGATTGCCAAATCGTGCAATCCCTTATGAACCATGAACGCATCCAAATGACACGCACTTCCCGTCTGAATCTGCACCGCAGGAATCCCTTTGGCGATGAGACGATCGGCATCGCGCGATGTCTCCAAATCCCCCTCGATCACTCCAAATTTAAAGGGTGAAATATCTGCCATCGCTTCAAGGAGTGCCGTTTTACCGCTTCCGGGAGAGCTCATCAAGTTAATTGCCAATACTCCGTGATCGTTGAAATGTTCTCGGTTATGGTGCGCTTCATGGTCATTTTTGTCTAAAATCTTTTTGATGACGTCGATCGTTTTTTTATCGTTCAACTGAGGGTTGTGGTGCAGTGTCTCATGCGCCGCCTGATGGGAATGAGAATGATCATGATCTCCGTGATCGTGATGATGCGTGTCGTGGTCGTGGTGATGATCGTGATCCGTAATGGAACATCCGCAGTCTTTACACATTATTAAAATCCTCTACATAAATATTGTTTTAAACGCCAAAGGAATACATCCCTTTGGCTACGCTAGCCGCTAAGGCACTAAAGCTTGCCTCCTACGAGGCAGATGATTATTTTATGCTAAAAGCATATTGCCGCCAACTACAACGGAAATAGCCCCTACCGTTGCAAACGCACGGCGAACATTTTTGATATTGGTGAGTATATCTTTATTGATCCACATTATGACCCATCCAAAACTCAAAAATACGACCATTACACCCAAAATAAAGGCAAGAATCATCGACCCATCAATACTTTGCCCCTGCATCATCCCAAGGGTTACCAACATTCCGCGTACCCCGCCGATCCCCATCAAGACACCGATACCGAATGCTGATCCGCTTCCGCCTGAGGATTTATGTTCATGTTCTTTTCCGAACCAAATATGAACATGCTTTTTTCCATCGTGAATATGGGAGTGCAAATGGATTTTGTTGCTGTACACCATATACAAAAGATAGAGTCCTATAGATAATATAACGCTTGATGCGATCACATCCCCATACGCGGTTACACTCTCCGGAATAGAAAAATGTTGAAGGAGTTTTGCAAATATAAAAAGCATCAATCCATGTCCAACGGCAAAAGCACCTACAATCATAAACGTTTTTTTTGCCTCTTTTCCAATCGAAAAATCGGCAATAGCACTCAAATGGTCAGGCCCGAATGCGTGTAATATTCCGTACCAAAAAATGATCATCAATCCGATTTCCATGTTTATTCCCTTTTATGAATCATCATTCAGAAGTAACAATTATAGATATTTTCCGTAAAAAGAACCTAAATCTTCTCGTTTCTTATATATTTTTAGAACTTAACCGATGTTACGCTACACTATTCTTTATGAAAAATTCTATTCCTTGTATTTACTGTCATCATCCCCTCTATCAGCTAACTGACGGGATGGTCAAGTGCTCTGTCTGTAAAAAAAAATACAGCCCGATGCGTGTGGATCAAATCAAATCCTTGATTCAACTCTTCTGCCATGATGAAAATGCCCTCGCTACTTCTAAAACTCTCAATCTCAGTTATGTAACAACACTCAAGTACTATCAAAAATTCCGCCATCTAGCGGCTGAATATTGTGAAGCTCAATATGAAACTTTTCGCACGCAAGAGTCTCAATATGAAGAGTACCTCTACCTCGAAAAGTCCAAACGACGTGATAAAACGGCTATATTCGACTCCCATAATTTTTTGACATTCGGATACGGTAACTATGTTTACACACTTCTCATGCCCTCACTCGGGATGTTCAAACAGCAATTTGTCGAAGATAACCTTGAAGAAGTCTATTCAAAAGAGTTTTCAAAATTTATGCGCACCAGCAAAATTATCAAAATATCCGAGCACGACAATGCTATCACGAAGTTTTGGCACTATTTTGAACAGTTTATTACTAGTTTTAAAGGGGTAAGTAATGACCACTTCCCCTACTATCTCAAAGAGGCGGAGTTTAAGTTCAATACCCCTCCTTCTGAGCGTTCAAAGATTTTAGAACAACTCTATTTTCGCCCTAACGGCTCGGATACTTAAACACTTTACTTTTATAATCTATCTTGCCAGTATCCGGGTTTACGGCTATTATGCATCACGGCAAGTACAAAAATCGTATCGTTAGTTTCTTTATAAATGACAGAAAATGGAAAATGGGGTAAAACATAGCGGTGGAATTCATATTCAAAAGGAGACCACATCTGCGGAAAGTGGCTGATTGCTTCATAGGAGTGTTCTAATTGGGAAATAAATCTATCCCCTAAACCGATTGAGCACTCTTCATACCACGCATACGAGCCTTTGACATCGATACTTACATCAGGATGAAAGCGCAATGGCTTCACTCAAGCACCTAAAATCTGATTTTTTATGCTCTCCCAGCTTACCGATTGGACGTCACCATTTTCCAAGGATTCGAAACGTTTTTTCGCTAGTTCCGCCCACTCAGTTTGGGCATCAGCATCCTGTATGGTATCCAAGGAGGAGATCAAGTATTGTGCAACGAACCCTTTTTCATTAGGAGTAAGTTCCCGTAAATCCTCAATCGCTTTATTCATTGCAATTGTCATAGTGTCACCTCGTGTGTGTTGACATCATTATATCAAAACTTCATTTTGGTAAATCTCATATTTTATTACCCTAACGGCTCGGGTATTTAAACGATGTTAATGTAATTTCGCTTGCATTCGAGCAATTCCTTGACGATATGCCGGATGCTCCTTTTTAGAAAGGGCATTTCGGTAATTATTCAACGCATCCTGCCATTGAGATCTACTTTCATAAATTTTCGCAATATTATAATAAGAGCTTGCCTGTACTGTATTTTTCGTGCTTCCATTGGCCAATTCAATCGCTTTTCGATTTGCCCATAATGCTTCTGCTTCGCGACCTAATTTTTGATACGTCAATCCCAAATTACTGTATGCTTGACCGTAACTAGAAGAAATATTGATTGCATCTTGGTATAAATACATAGCACTTTCTAGATTTCCTCGATGATATTGCTGTTCACCTTGTTTATTCAGTATTTCTGCTTGAGATAAATCAGATCGAGAAAAGCTATTGGATGTCTGAAAATTTGACATACTTAACATACCAGTTAAAATATTTTTTACTCCCTCTGAATTATCTGATGTACCAATATAACTGTTTATATCATGAAATATTCCATTTTCATCGATACCGAATACAACCCAAATATTACCAATATGATGAGGGATTGTATAATAAGTACGAACCAGTGTTTGACCTATATACACGTTAACAGTTGCTCCTGAAGAACTCAATCTGCTCGATGTAGGATTGGAGTTCTCCGAATAATTATGAACAGCATAAATATATTTTTTACCGACTTGTTTTTTCTCAATTGTAATCGTTTCAGGACCAAAGCTATCCGTATCATCAACATCTAAATTTGCTTGGCTACCTACTTGTGATCCAAAAAAGATATGATTTTGCGGATAAGACAAATGCGAATCTAAATCAACTGGATTGTGTCCCCATGTTAAAACAACGCGTAAACTATCTAAATTTTGCATATTTGGGCTAAGAGCATAGGTTAAGCCATCACAAGGACATTTAGCAACTAAAGTAGAAAAACCGGGCTTTTTGATCAACATCATCGTATCTGATGCGTCAATACCACGATAGCCACCATAAAAGACCTTACCTTGTTCATTAGAAACCATCTTAACTGATGTCTCTCCCGTTTTTTGAAATATCACTTCCGCATTTGCGATAGGGGTATCTTTCTTTACAGCAGATAAAATTTGGATCTCTTTTGCTCCACTATTCATATAAAACAGTGATAATGTTGTAAAAACCAAGGAAGACAATTTAATCATAATAACCCTTTTATGTGTTTTTTTGTATTATACACAATCAAAAAGGAAAAATATGCGATTTATTTCTTGTATTTTATTTTTTTCTATTACTATCCATGCTTATGGTCCTGAAAGAATAGCTACTTTTGATAGAACACTTTGGCCTTACTCTATTCATTCAAAAAGTTCATTTGACAATGCCTCACGCAACGAAATCATCAGTTATGTTCGTAAAATCAATAGCATCAACCTTTCCGATACATCATCGATAGTAGCATTCACATCTGTGAAAAATGTCAATCTTCCTTCTGTAACAAAATGGCTTTCATTTACTCAAAATAATTTAGTACATAATTTCAAACAAGCACAAAAAAGTTGCGCTGATAAAAAAGAGCTTTGTCAAAATGTCAATAATTGGCAAGAACTCTCAAATCTATCTCTACAATATAAACCGGATCAAAAGCTCTCGTCTTGGTATAACGCTTCTCAAACTTTTTTCTCTTATTATCTTTATGAACAAGTAAGGTTAGCGACTCTATTTCCCAGAATTACCTCCGAGATTGACACCCTCGATGAGAGAGAACTACAAGGATTTGATTATCCAGATGGTCAATTTCTCTTGACCTTTGATGATGGTCCAAAATATTCACAAACACCACAGGTAACCGACCAATTACGCAAACTTAATATCAACGGAATATTTTTTGTATTGGGAGAAAATTTAGAAGGGGCACTGAAAACGCATGGAGCTAATGAGATTAAACAACTTTATAGCGATATGTGTGTCGGTTCTCACGGCTATGTTCATACGCCACATCCAAAACTCGAAAATTGGTCTCAACTCTACGATAAAACACGTAGTATGATTACTGATAATCAGTTACAAGGTACATCAAAAAATTATGTGTGGTTTAGACCACCTTATGGTCAACGCCAACAAGCATTAGTCGATAGACTCTGGAGTTTGGGAGATAGAGTCATGCTATGGAACATTGATTCTCAAGACTGGAACCAAAAATTAACGACAAAACAAGTACAAGATCGAACCATCACCCTCATGCTTTTGCATCGAAAAGGGATTATTTTATTCCATGACGTTCATCCTAAAGCGGTCGAGGTAGTGAAGAATTTAGATACGCTCCATCGCGATCATATTACCTCATGGGTAAATTGTACAAAGATGGAAAAATAGTTCCCTCTTAGAACAACTCTATTTTCACCCTAACGGCTCGGATATTTAAAATCCTCAATAATCTCTAATAGGCTCGTATGTGTCTCGTTGGGTGTCGCATCAATCTCTATAGTTTTAAGATAGTTAATAACTGTATTTATATAGCTATTAAAGTGTTCGCTCAACGTATCGCTCAGCCTCATATGAAACGTGATACTTTTGGGAATGATCCCGATAACGTTTGATTCAGGCAACGGATGTCCCATCAACTCGATCATATCCAGACACTGCATCACCCCCACTTCATGCGCTCCACCGCTGTTCAACCCGTAACCGCTGAGTTCATAGGAGGGGATATTGTAGATACTTCCCGCCTCATCGTCAAGATTGATCGTATCGAGGATAATGATACGCTCGTGTTCCATAAAGAGGTTGAGGAGATTGATCCCCTCGACTCCGCCATTGATGATCTCTATGTCAGGGGTGAACGTATAGTTGGCGTTTAGATAGGCACACGCATATATCCCGACACCGTCATCCTCTTCAAGCACATTTCCGACACCCAATACGACACTCGACATCAGAAACCTTTGCCGTGCTCGATACTCGGATTGGCAAACTGCTCTAAAATCTCATCCAAACTCATCACATCGATTTTACGCTTCGCTGTGATACCGCATTTTTCCAACTCTTCGACTATCACATCAATATATCTCTCCCAATGTGCACGGAGTGCGGGGGTAACATCGACACAGACACTGATAATGTCTTCGGGAACAATACTGATCATCGTCGTATCGGCACAATGATTGGCCATCGAGCAGATTTGAAGCATTTCGGTAATCTCCACTTCGTTCGCCGTTTTTTTGATCCCTTGGTTAGCTATCAATTCTTCACCGCTGAGAACGGTGATCGTCCCTATCGCTTTGTCCTCATCAGAGCTGGTGTTGGCAATGAGTACAACCTCATATTCCTGCAACAGCGGCATCAATCCAAACCCCAGCGTTCCGCCGTCAATGATATCCAATGCAGGTTCATACGTAAAATTTTCTTTGAGATATTTCCCTGCGTAAAGCCCGATCCCCTCATCCATAAAAAATGCGTTTCCCGAACCGATTAAGGCTACTTTAGCGTCCATTATCTTCCTTTGTGTTGTGTAATGCATAATAAAGCTGCCCTAAAGCGATAGAGCCGTCATTGATCGGCGTTTGCTGTTGGGCATAAAATCGTCCCTCTCCGAAACGGCGATAGAGTCGGCTCATCAAAGCACGGTTTTGAAACACGCCTCCGCCGATAACGATCGGTAATTCGGGATATAGATGTGCAAAATGCTCCATAATCGTTTCAATGGTCGAGAGGAAACGGCTCGCAATCTGGGTTTTATCCCCTTGGAGGGAGATGATCTCTTTCACCATCGCAGAGACATCGATCACACCGTTTTCGATCTCAAAAGAAAATGGCGTGACAACGGAATCATCAACAAACGACTCCATCATCATCCCCCCCTGCCCCTCGTAGTCCAGACTTTGAACAAATCCGCCCAATGATGCTACCGCATCAAATAAGCGTCCTATCGAACTACTGCGCGGAGCATTGATATTTTTACTCCACATATGATGCAAGGTTCGGATTTCATGAGGTAAAAACGCTTCTACTGTAGGCGACTTCATGTTCAGCACCTCATCAAGACTATAGATATCAAACAACAACGATAACCCAATCCGACGGGGTTCTTTGATCGCTTTATCTCCGCCTAAGAGGGCAAACGGTTTTAGATGTCCGATCCGCTCAAAAGCGTGTACATCGGCAACCATCACCTCTCCACCCCATAGGCTTCCATCCTCTCCATACCCCGTACCGTCATACGCGAACCCAAGCACTTTTTCATCCATACCGTACTCCGCCATACACGCCAAGATATGGGCGTAATGGTGCTGAATTCCGTAGTGCTCTCTTTTTTGCGTCAGTGCATAGGCGCTCGAAGCGTACTGAGGGTGAAGATCATGTACCAAAAGTGAGGGTTCTACGTCATAAAATCGTTTAAAGGTCTGCACCGTCCGCTCAAAATAGCCATCGGCTTCCACACTTCCCAGATCACCGATATGGGGGCTGAGGATCATGTTCTCTTTGACTCCCAGTGCAATGGCACTCTTTTGATGGGCACCGAGGGCTAAAACCGCTTTGTCGGTAGGGTGTTGCAAGGCAAAGGTATGGGGTGCAAACCCACGACCCAGACGCAACATCACCACCCGATTCCCTGCTATCTGGATCACCGCATCATCGAGGGCATTGATGATGGTACGATCATGATCGAGTATACCGTCCACGACATGAGCTAACCGACCCACTATCTCAGAAGAGCGGATCATAATCGGCTCATCACTGATGTTGGCACTTGTCGCGACGAGGGGAAAATCGATCGATTCAAACAACAACCGATGCAGCGGCGTGTAGGGAAGAAACACTCCCAATCTCTGAATATGAGGGGCGATGAGAGAGGAGAGGTGGTTCGTCTCTGATTGTGCATCAACGATCACGATAGGCTTGATAGAACCCGTGATGTGGCTTTTTTCCACCTCATTGATCGATACATACGTTTCGAGTTGCTCCAATGAGCCGAACATCACCGCGAGGGGTTTGGATTTACGGTGCTTGCGCAGTCGCAGTTTCGCAACGGCGGTATCCGAAGTAGCATCGCACATCAGATGAAATCCACCCAGCCCTTTGAGGGCAATTATTTTTCCCTCTTTAAGCATTTCAACGGCAAGCGCAATGGAATCTCCCTCTAGCATATTTCCACTATTATCTAAAAAGGTAAGCTTAGGACCGCAATTAGGACAACTGATAGGTTCAGCATGGTAACGGCGGGAAGTCGGATCATTGTATTCTTCTAAACACTCAGGACACATCGTAAAATGTTTCATCGAGGTACGGACACGATCATACGGCGGGGTTTGGATGATGGTATAACGGGGGCCGCAATCGGTGCAGTTGATAAACGGATAGCGGTAACGGCGATTGGCGGGATCATCCATTTCGGTTTGGCATGCAAGACAAAGTGCACTGTCGAGAGGAATCGCAACAGACCCTAACCCCAGAGTACTCTCTCGAATTTCAAAACCCGTATACGCAGCAGATTCGCACGGCTCGATCTCCATCGAGTCGATGCGGGCTTGGACGGGAAAATTTTCTCTCAGTGCTTTTATAAACTGCTCACAATGTTTCCCGTGCGCTTCGATCACCACCCCCTCAGGAGTATTACAGACAAACCCTGTAATTCGGTAACGGAGAGCTTCACGATAGACGAACGGTCGAAATCCGACCCCTTGCACTATCCCTTTGACAATGATACGGACACTCGTGCTATAAAAAGACTCCACCGACAACGCAATTTTCCTTCCCGATCGGATAACTCATATTCATTAGCACTGTAGACGCTTTCAGATTCCTCTGCAATCGGCTAAAAAGGGATTGTCCGGCAAAATACGATCCGCACAACACGATATCGTTTGCTTTCGTTTTACCTTTGATTTCATTTAACAGTTCACTGAAATAATCACCGAAAGATTCGAAGATAGAATAGCTCAGATAAACTGAATCGACACCTGCGAGACGATAACTAATAATGCTCGATAAAAAGGCGAAATGATCAAAACGGTTATCTTCGACTTTGGTATCGATCTGTAAACCACCCTTGCCGATAAATTTCAATGCCTCTTTCATCACCCCGCTAAAACTTTCCTCTTCCAACCCCAAAAGTATAGCCGTCGCATCAAAAAGATTCACATCACTGTTCTCGATTCTCACAAGGAGCGCATAGAGTTCAGGGTGATGTTTCTCAACATTACCGATCAGGCGATCCGATCCCTCACGGAGTGTTTTCAAAGCGTCTATTAATCCGATGGGGCTAAAGTGCTTCGGCGGAACGACACGAATCACTTTTTTACCGTCATAATAGAGAAAAGAGGGTTCCCCCTCGAAATAGGCACCGACCACTTTGGTTCCGAATTTATTGTGCTCGGCAATAACCGACATAAACGAAGCCTCATCCGGAGCCATGGTATGGAAATTGCCCGATTCAACCGAAGGTGTTTCGGTTTCAAGCTGATTGACTTTGGTAGTGGAAGCAAACGTGAAGCGCCCCATTTGATCAAACAGCATCCCTTTTGCATCTTTGATCCCGACCAAACCGTGAGCGATACTGAGTGTATCTCTTCCATAAGGGAGGCGAGAGGGGAACGAGACCCGCTCACCCGAGGTGATAAATTTGATATCTTTATTGATGAAGAGATGCATATCGCTCTGATAATTGAGTTCCAAATCAAACTCCATCACAAAATCGGCTTCCGCTGCTCTCTCAAGTGCCTCATACGCGATAAAATCAACCCCCAAAAGGGTAAGCTCTTTGGCGAGTAGAATCGAAAATCCCTCATCGGGGTATTTAACATCGATGGAAGTTCCGAAGGTACTGCGCAGTGTTTCATCTTTGAGGGCAACATGCAGAATCGGACGCTCGATACTGAGGAGTGCGTTAAATTCATCGTTAATGAGAGAG
>NZ_MIBU01000244.1:0-6087 GCF_001830725.1 Sulfuricurvum sp. RIFOXYD12_FULL_44_77 | reverse complement strand
ATCTTCTCCATTAGAATAGTTTTTGAAACACTTGACTACAATATCATCCATATTAGGAGAAAATAATGAACCCGTTTGCCGATTTTAAACTCAATTTAGAGACCTTTATCACTGATCTCACTACCCTGATCGAGATCAATCACAAAACGATTGCCGGCTTGCTCGCAATCACGAACAAAACGTACGCCAATTTTGTCCGTCCGTTTGATCTGATGGAAGAGGATTTAGAACTCCTCTTTACCCCTCTTTCGCACATCAATGCCGTAAAAAACTCCGATGAAAGTCAAAAAGTGTACGCGGAAGCCCTCCCGATTCTCACCGATTACTCCACCTTTGTCGGACAAAATCTTGATATTTACGAAGCGTTTAAAGCGATAAAAGCTCAAGAATACGATAGTTTGAATACGGAACAGCGCCGTATCCTTGATCTCAATATCCTCCATTTCGAGCTTGCGGGTGCCCATCTGAATGAAGCTTCCAAAGAGCGTTTAGCCGAAATTAATTTGCGCAAAAGTACCCTCACCAACGACTTTTCCCAAAATGTCCTCAATGCCACCAATGCGTACGAGAAAATTATCACCGATGCAGCGGATGTGGCGGGGATACCGCAGAGTGATTTGGAAGATGCAAAATTTGAAGAAGAGGGTGTCACTAAATACCGTTTTACCCTCCAGATGCCCTCTTACATCGCCTATATGACCTACGGCCCCAACCGCGCTATTCGCGAAGAGCTGTATCATGCCTACACAACCCGCGCACCTCAAAACGGAGCCATTATCGATGAGTTGATGGCTCTTCGACAGGAGAGTGCAAAGCTACTCGGATTCGAAAATTATTCCGAATATTCCCTCGCTTCCAAAATGGCACCGAGTACCCATAGTGTTTTAACATTTTTACACGAACTGATCGGCGCTTCCCGAAAACAAGGGATGCGGGAACTCGAAGAGCTTCGCGCCATCGCACCGGAAATCGATCTCCAAAGCTACGATACCGCGTATTATGGAGAAATTCTCAAAAAAGCCCAATACGATATTGACGAAGAAGAGTATCGTCCCTACTTCGAACAACATAGCGTGATGAGGGGGATGTTCGCTTTTTTGAATGAACTTTTCGGCATCCGCTTCATCCGCCAAGAGATTGAATTGTGGGACGAGAAAGCAAGCGTTTACGATATTTATGAAGGTGATACACTCACCTCACGGGTCTATTTCGACCTCGAAGCCCGCAAAGATAAACGTGGCGGTGCGTGGATGCACAATTTCCAAACCCATTGCGAAGATACGCAGGGGTGCACCCATCTCTCCAGTGCTTTTGTCGTCTGCAACTTTCCCCCTTCTTCAGAAACCTCTCCGTCTCTTCTTCGTCATGATGATGTCGTCACCCTCTTCCACGAAATGGGTCATACCCTCCACCACCTCTTAAGTAAAGTCAAAGAGCATGGTGTCAGCGGAGTCAACGGAGTCGAATGGGATGCGGTCGAATTTCCTTCTCAGTTTTTGGAAAACTTCGCCTATGAGCCGAAAGTGCTGAAACTTTTTGCCAAACATTACCAAAGCGGTGATATTCTCAGCGACGAGATGATCGCCAAACTGATCCGAGCGAAAAATTTTCAAAGCGGGATGTTTATGCTCCGACAAATCGAATTTTCCCTCTTTGATTTCGAGCTCCATTCAAAACTCTATCAGGGAGAGGAGATTCAAAACCTGCTCGATTCCATTCGCGAACAAACAGCCCTTATCAAACCGCCTTCGTATAATAAATTCCAAAACGGGTTCAGCCATATCTTTAGCGGCGGATACAGTGCGGGGTATTACAGCTACAAATGGGCGGAAGTGCTCAGTGCCGATGCCTATTACGCCATCGTGGACGAAGGGGTTTTCGGAAGCGATCTCGCTAAGGCGTATAAAGAAATCATTTTGGCCAAAGGGGGATCTCAAAGTATGCAAGAGCTGTTTGTAGAGATGATGGGGCGGGAGTGCGACTCTAAAAATCTCCTTCGCCTTAGCGGGATTGAATAATGCGTCTTGTTTGGCTTTTGGTCGTAATGATCTCATTATTGGGAGGAGTCGAAGTGAAAATAGCAAGCTATAATGTCGAGAATCTGTTCGATATGAACACGGACGGTAACGAATACGAAGAGTATATTCCTAACGGCGACTCAGGATGGACCAATGAAATCTATCAGATAAAATTACGTAATACGGCGACAGTGATACAAGGAATCGGTGCCGACATCATTGGATTACAGGAGATCGAGTCGGAAATCGCCCTTAAAGATCTCAAAAGTCAGCTTAAACGCCAAGGATTTTATTACCGCTATCACGTTTTTGCCCGAAATAAAAAATCAAGTGTGAATGTCGCTCTTCTGAGCCGTTATCCGATCCAAAGCGCCCTAAAACACACCGTAAGCCATAATGGAAGATATCGTGATATTTTAGAGGCCAAAATCGATATCAATGGCAAGAGTTTAAGGGTATTCGTCAACCATTGGAAATCCAAAAGCGGCGGTGAAAGCAAACGTGTTCTCAGTGCCAAACAGCTCGCCTACCGTCTGGGTGAACTCTCAGAGGATGAGCCGTTTGTACTCTTGGGGGATTTCAACTCCCACTATGAAGAGTATAAAACTTTTCTCAAAAGCCGCCATCATAACGATACCGAAGGGATTACGGGAATCAATCATATCCTCCGCACCATCGACGATGAGGGGAATCCTGTTACCTACACAGCCCTTAAAAATAATAACGGATATCTGTACAATCTTTGGTATGAATTGGATGAAGCGAAGCGGTGGAGCCACCAATACCGAGGGCGCGGCGAAGGGCTGGACAATATGATCATCTCACCTTCACTGGCCGATGGTAAGGGGATAGAGTATGTACGGGGGAGTTTCAACCGCTATGATCCCGATTACCTTTTTTACAAAGGGAAAGTATACCGCTGGCAGCAAAGCCGCAAATATCCCAAACACCATTTAGGAGAGGGGTATTCCGACCACCTGCCGATTTATGCCCTTTTTCGGTTGTAATTCAAACTCGTTATAATAGCCGAATGGAAGCTAGCTCCTTAACACGATATCTACTCTATCAACTTTATCATGCGCGGTATTTGCTTCACACATTTGCGAAGAGTAAAAAAGAGGAACATCTTCACGAGTTTCGTATCGCCTTACGCCAAACGCGTTCCTTGGTCAAACTCTTTTTAGAAGATAGGCTCCCTTTTCCCGCACCCTTAAAAGCAGTGATAAAAGAAACCAATCCCCTTCGAGAGCTCGATGTACTTTTGAATTCACTCGATGCTTCAGAATACCCGAAACTTCTCAAACAGCTCTCAAACATACGTAAAGATACCGCTAACACCCTCATAACACAGAAGTTTATAAAACACGTCTCTATGCTGTTGGATCAATACTATAATCTGATTGCTCAGCGCAACCCGAATTTTATTTCAGACATCCTGATCGAGCGAGTTTTAGCCCACTATCAACATTGTCTAAACACCCATAACGCCCTAAAAGAGAATGCCAAACCGAAAACACTCCACCGCTTGCGAATCGAGTTCAAAAATGCACGATACGGTTTTGAATTTTTAGAGATAGCAGATATCTATCAAAGCCAAGAAGTTATCCAGCATTGTAAACAATTTCAAAATACGTTGGGAGCCATACAAGATACCATCAATCAAATTGATTTACTCAAAAAAATCTATCAAAAATACCATGCTGACGAAGTAAAAGAGCTTGTCCGAAAACGGAAAAAAGAGCTTCTACTGCTTAAAGACACCACGAGATCGGAGCTATCTGCATCGATATGAGATAATCATTCGACTGGCTAAACGGTTTTGAGCCGAAAAAACCCCGATACGAGGAGAGGGGTGAGGGGTGCGGTGCTTTGAGTATCAGATGTTTCTCTCCATCAATCAAAGCCGCTTTTTTCCCCGCCGGAGCACCCCAGAGGATAAAAACAATATGCTCTCTTTGATCACTCAATGTACGGATTACCTGATCAGTAAAACGTTCCCATCCCCGATCTTTGTGGGAAAACGGCTCACCGGAACGGACGGTAAGGAGGGTATTCAGAAGCAATACCCCCTCCGCAGCCCAATGGCTTAAATCACCGCTTTTGGGATACTCACATCCGATATCAGAAACCAGTTCTTTGAAAATATTTTGAAGGGAGGGGGGAAGCGGTACACCATGTTGTACGGAAAATGACAACCCATGAGCCTGACCTACCCCATGATAAGGGTCTTGCCCCAAAATGACGACTTTAACACTCTCAAAAGGGGTAGAATTAAACGCATTGAAGATATTGCTCCCCTGAGGGAAAATCATGTGGTGTTTTTTCTCTTCGACCAAAAAGGCTTTGAGTTCTTCCATATACGGATGAGAAAATTCAGCTTTTAACGACTCTCTCCAACTCTCATGAATACTCGGATTAGTTGCCATTATTTAAGAATATCATCATCAAAAATAACCATCTCATAAATACTGCGCTTGGTTACGAGAGATTTTTCGGGAGGTACACCGCTAGAGCTTCGCATTCGTGCCATCTCTGCACGTAATTCTATCAACTCTTGCTCCATCGCCTCCATCTTATCTTTGAGCCGAATCACCACATCGACTCCCGCGAGGTTTACCCCAACTTCGCGCGTCAGTCGTAAAATCATTTTTATTTTTTCGATATCACGCTGGGAATAGAGGCGAATCCGTCCATCGGAGCGTGAAGGGGCGATCAAATTTTCCCGTTCATATTGACGAAGGGTTTGAGGATGGATATCCAAAATCTTGGCAACAATACTGATCATATAAACCGGTTCGTCAAAATGGTGCATACCCTACTCCTGCGGCAATGATTTTTTCATTTGTTCAACTAAATCCGGATCGATTTTAGCGACAGGAGGCAATACGATATTCGCTTTGAGATACAAATCGCCGCGCACATTGCTCTGACGGTTCAATACCCCCATCTCTTTGAGACGGAAACGCTGGCCGTTTTTGGTGTTCTCAGGAACTTTGAGCGTTACCTCTTTTTCCAAGGTCTGTATCGCTACTTTTCCCCCAAAGAGTGCCGCATAGAGAGGGACATTAAACGTTTTAACAAGATTATCCCCTTCGCGTTCATACTCAGGGTTTGCGGCAACATCGATCCGTAGGTACAAATCACCGACTTGATTTCCCGCACGTTTTCCTTTTCCGCGAACACGGAGCTTTTCACCGCTTTTGATTCCGGCAGGAATTTTGATATCGAAATTCTCTCCTGAGAGGCCAATGGAGTGTTTGCCGCCCAATACGGCCACGGCAAACGGAACCGTCACATTGGCATCGATGTCAAGATTCATCCCACCGCCAAATCCTCCGCCGAAACCGCCTTGTCCGCCAAATCCTCCGAAACCGCCGCCGAAGCCACCGCCGCCGCCTTGACCGAAGATATTACGGAGAATATCATCCAAATCGACATTTCCCCCCTGCCCTCGGGCAAAGTCATGGAAGTTTTGTCCGCCGAACATCGAGTCACCGAACTGATCGTATTTGGCACGTTTCTCTTTATCGCTAAGAACTTCATACGCCGCATTGATCTCTTTGAATTTCTCTTCCGCTTTCGGGTCTTTGTTCACATCGGGGTGATACTGACGGGCAAGTTTTCGGTACGCTTTTTTGATCTCGGCTTCACTCGCACCGGGAGCGACTTCGAGAGTAGTGTATAAACTTTTAGACATAGTTGTATCCTGTTCAAATCATAGTTAATTATTTATCAAAAATTATAACAGAATAGTTGAGTCAAAGTCAATCAAGGTTAAAAAGAAGAGTTCGCAGGATAGGGTTTTAGAGAAGATACAAAGTTGCGCCATAGCGGCGCAATCATTCTTAGTGTAGAAAGTGGCGAACACCTGTGAAATAAAGAGCCATACCGTGCTCATCTGCCGCCGCGATGACTTCCTCATCACGAACCGAACCGCCCGGTTGGATAACGGTTTTGACACCTGCACCCGCCGCCGCATCGATCGAATCACGGAACGGAAAGAACGCTTCGGAAGCAAGAGCTGAACCGCTCACATCCAGACCCATCTCTTCGGCTTTGCGCAATGCAC
>NZ_MIBU01000243.1:0-9778 GCF_001830725.1 Sulfuricurvum sp. RIFOXYD12_FULL_44_77 | reverse complement strand
AAGACCGGTTTGTGCAACACCGTTACCGCTGCTATCGGTCATTTGAACACCTTCGAGCTTAACACCCTCAACGGTATACTGTTGATAATCGGCTCCTGCATATGCGGTACCCATAGTTGAACGTGTATTTAACGCTGCGGTATATGTACCTGCGGCAAGTCCAGAAGCTGCCGATATTGTAATTTGCCCCAGTGACTGACTGATACCAGTAATGGTTCTTGTTACTGATGCCAATGAATTCGATATAAGAATTGTATCTCCTACAGCAAACCCTGTTATATCACTTGTACTAAGTATGGCTAATGACAATGATGCTACATTTATTTTAGAAATATCTTCTGCTGCATTGGCAACGATTGAAATGGTTGCCCCTGCTGTAATAGACTTAGCTAATGCCGTATCAATTTTAATTGTTTGAGTAGCAATATCCAAACCGGTCAGCTTGACATTTCCAACACCATCAATACGGATGGTATCACCGACTGCTAATCCGGTTGCAGTTGAGAGTGCTGCTACTGAAAGAGTAGTTGCTCCAAGGACATTGGTTGCACCTGCTGCAACTGCAAAAGTATTTCCTAATTGAGAAATATCTTGACGTTGAGAGATCGCACCGACTGCAAGACTTTGGGTATTAGCGATAGAAGTTTTGATTGATTGGTTGCTATATGCTCCAACTTGGAACTCTTTGTTAGAGAAAGTACCTGACAACAGTGTTTGACCGTTAAAGGTAGTTGTTTTAGCAATATTGTCCAATTGCTCGATAAGACGGTTAATATCTTTTTGAATCGCTTCGCGAGATGATGCCGTTTGAGAGTCAGAAGCAGATTGAATCGCTTTGGTTTTGATGGTATCGAGGATTTTTACCTGCTCATCCATCGCTTTATCGGCAGTTTGTACAATTCCTACCGCATCATTGGCATTTGAAATTGCTTGACCGAGCGAGTTGGCTTGAGAACGGAGTGAATCGGCAATTGCCATTCCAGAAGCATCGTCTGCCGCTTTGTTAATACGAAGACCCGAACTGAGTTTAGAGAGGGAATCGTCCAAACTACGGTTATTCATAGTTGCGTTTGTATGTGCATTCATTGCACTAATATTGGTGTTAATTCTGAAACCCATGATAAATCCTTTTATCGCAAGAGCATTTTGCTCTTAAGTTAGTTCAGCGTCCTTGCTGTTATAAACTATATCGGAAAATATACTAAAAGGTTTAATGGTTAGGGAGAAATTTGTATCCAACTGGTGGTATTGATGTCATAAATTTTTGTTACGTTAGTATCACGTAGAAATAAGATGGTTCCATTAATAGGTGAAGTTGGAAGTGGGTCCGTAGAAAGTGCCACGATTGCACTGTTATAACCGCGTGTTTGGGTGGCAACTTCCGAGCCGTTATAGAGTTTTAAGTGGTTGGTTTCACCAATTCCAATTTCGAGCATAATGTCATCGTTTTGTGCTATTGAGTCATTTTCATCCGTATCTAATATACCGTCTTCTCCTCGGCTGATAAGACGACCTAACACATTGAGGTTAGGAGATATTTGGACTTTTGTATTGGCATAGGTTGAGTTATTGTTATCGGTACCGTAATCATACGTAGCATAGAAAATATTTCTTCCCCATGCATCTTTTCCTAAACCTATGACTACCGGAACCGTAGAATTTACCTCTTTAAGCAGTTCAAAATAAGAGTCATTATCCGGATTTGCTGCGGCGTTGAGCAAACGGCTCCGGATGACTTCAATCATTGTTTTACTGTTTTGTTGTTTGAGGGTGTTGCCTTGTATAAGGGTATAATAGCCCATTGTCGCAAGAACAGCGGCAAGAATTCCAGCCATTATGATAGCGACCATGACCTCTACTAGCATAAATCCTTTTCTCATTACGCTCGTCCTGCTTGGTTGATAACCTCTTGTTGTATCAAAACTTGAGTCAAGACAATGGTAAAAAACTCGACGAATACAGCAAAGGCTAACAATAAGATAGCCATTATCGTGATGATACGAAAAAACTTGGTTGCCATGGTGAGAGCATTCAATCGTGCTCGGTCTGCAAATTGTCCTAACATATCACTCAATTGCGCGACGTTGCCTGCTCCGGCGAGTAATTGCTGTTCAATATTTTCGAAAAACGGGATAATCCAGAAGTTCTTTTCACCTCGGCTCACTTGGGATAAAATACCTTCAAACTGTCTTGCTATATGGGGTACGAGGGTGCTGTTTGCAGCAGTTTGAAAGGCAATTTTTAAGGAAACCCCATTTTTTAACATTTCACTGAGCAAGCTCAGCAATATGAATTTTTCAAAATACTCAATAATTTTTGAAGCCATAGGAAGATGAGAAGCCGCTCGTTTAGCTAATCCTTGTATTACTTCTGTATAGCTAAAGAGGGCTATCATCACAACAAAAAAATAGAACGAAAAGAGAAGAAGTCCGCCAAAAAGAACATTGCTTAACACTTCAGCCATATTTAAATGCTCCACGATAACTTCATAAATCTTAGGATCATACGTTTTGGCTTCGGATAAATGAAAAGGGACAGCAAAAAAACGGACAAAAATGATAATAATGGCGGTCAATGAGAAATAGATTAAAGGGAGGGCTATTTTGTCATTTGATTCTTGGTGAAATTTATTTTTGATCTCTAGATAATTTACGACCGATTTTAGAGTTTTAACAAACGATCCCCCTTTTTCCGCCATAGCTACAAACTGAATAATATCGGGGGAGGGCGAGACATATCGTTCTACTGCTTTTGAAAAAGAGGCACCCTCTTGTATGGAGCGGGTAATATTTTCATAGGCAGTACGTTCATCTTTATTTTCCGTTGTGTTTTGTAGCAATGTTAATGCGTTGGTGAGACTTTTACCGTTTTCCAATGATAGCTGAAGGGTTTTTAAGAGGGTTAGGATATCAGGTTTCATGGACGTATCCTAATGACAACAATTCACTGGAAAGCGTTTCATAATCACACAATCCCATTTCAAACAGATAAGCGGCTGACTGAAAATAGCTAAACGTGATGAAATGCTCCCACGCTTTGAAAACCGTACTATTTTTAAGGGCAAGGTAAAATTGATAACGTACTTTCATGTCTCCTGGGATGAATACCATATCCATGAGTAATGCTCGTCCGCTGTAGCCGGTAAAATTACACCGTATACATCCTCCTTTTTCAAAGCCATGATTTTCTGTTGCGAAAAATGTTTTTCCATCTTCGACGCTACATGGCTGTTTGCAGGTACAAAGCTTTGGAATAAGGCGCTGTGCGACGACACCGCTGAGTGAATAGGCAAGGATAAAAAGATCGCCCCCCTCATCACGGATACGCTCCATCGCCATGAAACTGTTTGGGGTATGCAGTGTTGAGAAAACCATATGCCCACTGTGCGCGGCTTTGAGTCCCGTGAGGATCGATTCACGATCACGCATTTCCCCGATAACGATGACGTCAGGATCTTGACGCATAATCGATTTCATCCCTTCGGCGAATGTAAAACCACTGGCATCATTAATCTGATACTGGGTAACGAAATCGATTTTGTATTCGATCGGGTCTTCAATGGTGTAGATAATCTCATGGAGTCGGTCACGCTGGTTTAAAATTGCATTAAGGGTTGTTGTCTTTCCGCTTCCGGTAGGACCTACAACGAGAAAGAAGCCGCTCGATTGGTTGACGAAATGGTGCACGTGCTCTGACATCGGGTGGCTTTTTGGAAAGAGTGAATTGAGAGATTTAATATTAGTGGATTTGTCTAAAATACGTAATACGATATTTTCTCCATACTGGGAGGGGGCAATCTCGATACGAAAATCGATGGTGCGATTTTCGTATTCACGTGAAAAACTTCCCCCCTGTGGTGCATAAACATTAATCATATCGATATTACAGCGCTCTTTTATAATCAGGGCAAAGCGTCCCGCGAGTTCATGATTGAGAAGGTAGCGAGCTACGATTTTTCCGTCAATTCGATAGCGAAGCCAGTAAAACGATTCGTAGGCATTGATATGAATATCACTGGCAGAACGCTGAATGCCGTATTCGAGGAGCATTTCAAAAATATCGATAACTTCATCTTCACCGTCATCCATGGCATTGAACTGCTTGATTTTACGTTCAATACTTTCAGGATCAACACGAAGAAGTGCCGTATATTTTTGCTGAAATTCCCGTACGGGGATATTTTTTTGTTCAACTTTTTTGTGTACTTTTTGGCTGAGTTCGGCAAGACGCTTTTCGCCCAAAAGTTCTTTACGTAAAATTTTAAGGAGATCATCGCGCTCTTCGGCAATGACCATCTCATACTCTTTCATGAGTTCAAGGTTATACGTTTTAGAAGACTCTTTTTTTTGGATAAAGTGATGGGAAAGTGCAATATCGAGAAGATGTTTTTTTATGCCGATTTGCTGAAAATAGTATTGCTCTTTTTGGCATACTTCAAGCTGTTTTGGCGTTAGTATCTTCTTGATGTTCATTAGGTACTTTTTGGTTTAATTATAACACAAAAAGTCAATAATCAGCGTGATAGGTAAAATTTGAAGGTTGTAGAGGTGGCGTTTGATTCCAATGTCGCTTGTTGAGAAGTGTAATTAACGATAAGTTTCTGTAGAGCTTCGTGTTGAGTAGAATTGTTTTCTGCAGTTGTGATAACGTAGAATTCACTTCCTGTTTCAGTTGCCCTGTAGGGGGTAAACCCGCTTGGTGGAACGGGGACGAAACCATTTCTTCCGCCATTTAAGGGATAAGGCATTGTTGTATTGCATTCGAGTTCAGTTAAAAGTGAATTAGATGCATCTGTGGAGGTATTGAGCTCTTTTGGAAACTGTTCTGAGAGGCTTTTACACTGAAAAACCATTGATTCTATCAAATTGATGTGTGATTGAATTGTAGTTTTATATTGCAACTTTTTTACGGTAAAAGTATTGAAATAAAAATATCCAAGACTTCCTAGCAAACCTGCTAGGAAGATGGTAATAGCCAGTTCAATCAGTGTAAAAGCTTTTGAATACAAATGATACCTTATTTAAGAATGACGATCCAATGTTTATTTGATACATCTGTATAACAGAATTCATCATATAAAGCGGCATTGGCTGAAAGACTTCCAAAATCACTATTGTTCGTCGCATTATACTCTATACTATTATTAAGTTCATGATTGAAAATAGCACAATAAACATCATCATCTTTTAAAGTTGTATAGCTAGTTCCATTGAGATCAATTGGGAACGTAAATCCTGGTCGGCCATTTACAATTGAAGTGTTTAATTCCCACCCAATAGATGTCATTTCGCTAATATCACGTGGAAGACTTCTAAGAATCATTACGTTAGAAGCATTGAAATCACTCAAATTGGCATCAGTCGGAGAAACTCCCATTTGCGCTAAATAAACATCGTAAGCACCTGAGAGTTGATATGCTTGATCCATTAATGCCGCGACGCGCGCTTTTTTAGCAGTCAAATCGATGTTAAATAGACTTTTATAATAAAGCATGGCTATCGTCGCTAACACGCCGAATAAAATGACGGCAATCGTCATCTCAACTAAAGAGATACCCTTTCTCATTCCTTGGTAGGGCTTTTTCATGTCAAACTCCTTTTATAACACGGTATTGTACGATATCGGCTATAAATAAAAAAAGTTTAATGTTTTGAAATAAAGGTGAATGGAAGCTCTTGCCGCAATGGGCAAGAAAGGATTCATGACAGAGAGTGGATAGTGAAAATAGTTACGGTAAGGTAACAAAAATAGTGTAAGTTCCAGCAGTTCCGGCGCAGAAGTTTAAAATACCTGCAGCAAGATAGCCATCGACTGTTCCCATATTCTCACCGGCACTGACGTTGAGTTCTGTGATAGAGGTGTTAAAGTCACGGTTCCACAATTTACAATACTGCTCATCCGAAGTTGCTGATTGGTTTGCATCAACAGCAATCGTGAACGCTTTTTTGGTATATGTCGTT
Organism: Sulfuricurvum sp. RIFOXYD12_FULL_44_77; assembly: GCF_001830725.1. Classification (NCBI taxonomy): domain Bacteria; kingdom Pseudomonadati; phylum Campylobacterota; class Epsilonproteobacteria; order Campylobacterales; family Sulfurimonadaceae; genus Sulfuricurvum; species Sulfuricurvum sp. RIFOXYD12_FULL_44_77. The sequence goes on along the minus strand of NZ_MIBU01000243.1, from coordinate 3,818 downwards.
GAGATAGAGGAATTATATTCCCATCCGGTATCATTGGTAATTTCAGTGATTGGAATCGGAAGACTTGTCATAATGCGTGTAGCAGTAGCATTTAAATCTGATGTTTGATTTAAATCACCGTATTCGACAGTATAGATTTTATACGCATCGGAGAGTTGTTTTCCTTGCTCCATTGCCGCAGCAACACGTGCTTTCATCGCCTGAAGTTCAGTACTAAGATAGTTTTTACTGTATTTAAGACCGATAGTCGCCAAAGCTGCGAATAAAATAATCGCAATAATCATCTCTACGAGAGAGATACCTTTTCTCATTCTTGTGGTATGTGCCATTGTGCATCCTTTATGTTGCGTGACTTTGAGTTTCAAACTGCAAAATCGGTTTTATGATGGGAATCTTTAATTTAGTAGCAAAAAGCAGTCCAATTTGGCAATTATAAGAGTATGAGATTTTAAAAGGAAGAAAAAGCAGTTTGAATCTCTCCCACACTAAAGGTGGGAGAATAGATTCATGACATGAAAAAGTTAATCGATTATGGCAATGTAACAAAAATAGTGTAAGTTCCAGTTGTACCTGCACAGAAATTCATAATTCCAGCTGCAAGATAGCCATCGACTGTTCCCATATTTTCACCGGCACTGACGTTGAGTTCTGTGATAGAGGTGTTAAAGTCACGGTTCCATAGTTTACAATACTGCTCATCTGATGTTAATGAATCGTTTGCATCAACAGGAATTGTGAACGCTTTTTTAGTATACGTAGTTGAGATTGAAGAATTGTAATCCCAAATTGTATTTGTGGTAATTTCACTTACCGGAACTGGAAGGTTTGTCATAACCATAGATGCAGTAGAGTTCAAGTCTGATGTTTGATTTAAATCACCGTATTCGACAGTATAGATTTTATACGCATCTGAGAGTTGTCTTCCCTGCTCCATTGCCGCTGCAACACGTGCTTTCATCGCTTGAAGATCGGTATTGATATAGTTTTTGCTATATTTAAGACCGATAGTCGCCAAAGCTGCGAATAAAATAATCGCAATAATCATCTCTACGAGAGAGATACCTTTTCTCATTCCTGTGTACTGTTTCATTGTGTATCCTTTTTTTTGATCTGCAGTTCTTTGCCCGCTCGATCGGTTTTTTTAATTTGGAAGCTTTAACACATAAGGATGGATGACGATAGAAAATCCAAATTCATCCCCTGTGCACCCTTGTCCTATACAGCTGCTGACTAATTCAACGTCATCGTTTTTGACAACATCCAAGAGCCGTTTCAATAGTAAGTATGAATAGGTGTCATGAATGCCTCCTTGGATAATTAATTTTCGTTTGTCGATCTTTACTTCAGCATTCATATCCAATTCTTGAATCATTGCTTCGTATTGATCATTTTTAGTACGCAGAACATCACCTTCTGCATACACAGCAACTGGCTGCTCAACGGCAGTTTTTAAAGCACTAAAGGTCTTCACCTCTTCGGCTACCGTTTTGTTCTCGTAGACAATATCGAGAAAATAGAAGTATGTTGCGACTAAGATTGTTACTAAAATAACAACAAAGAGACCAACAAGACTATATTTTTTCATTACAATACTGCACGATGCCCTGAGCAACGTCTTCCTTTATAATTTCTGCTTCTGGTGGTAACAACCTGACAAAAGCGTTGAGGTTTGGTGTCACCACCTCAGCACATAAGCTATCATCACGATAGCTTATCTGCTGAAGGGTGGACTCCGTAGATTTTGTCATCTCCTCAATTTTCTCCAGTTCGCGGACGATGTCCACTTTTTTGGTCATAGCAAACGATGTCTGGCAATTTTCACTCACCAACTGTTTATACTCTTTAACGAGTGCATCCCTATTAGTAAGATTGATCTCGGTCGCATTTAAATAGCCATATCCCGCATACAAAATTCCCGAGGTGACAACGACGGTACAAGCAATCAAAAAGCTGCCGATCCGCGTTTCTCTACGCTCCTTATCAAGATTGAGCGAGACGAGTTTGTCCCCTTTGGTATTGTCAGCATAAAGAGTTCCATAACCTCGTTCTGTCGCAAATTCTTCGGGTTTGTCAAGAATGTAGTCGATGATTTTGTCATCTTCGAGTACTACTCCGACGTTTTTATAATCGAGCTCAAAAATAATGACGCTTTTGCCTTGATTTTTGGAAGCAAGAACGAGAATATTTTCATAGTCAAGTTTCTCTCTAGGAAGAAATGCGACGTAATTAATTCCATCTGAGTGTTTTCTTAACGAGACTTTAACGGCAGCAGAGTCAAGATCACTGCGTGCGAGGCGATATACCTGCGTGCGGATATTGTCTATATCACTGTTAAAGTTAAGAGATCCAGCTGTAAAAATTGCCATGATTATTTCATCACATACTTGATTACACGAGGGGTAACAACGATAACCATCTCGCTTTTTGTACTGGAAGTGTGACGAGCTCCGCCCACTACACCTGCTGCGCTATCACCCAGACCCGGAAGCCCGCTCCATCCTTTATCGCTTTTGTTGCGGAAAAGACCGGAGATGACGATAGGAACACCCGGCTGAACACGCATGGTGTTATTGATAGCTTTAGTGACAGTTTGAGGTTGAGAAAATTTATTTCCATTAACTTCAAATGAGGTATATCCTACGATATCATTGATTTTGAGACCGATATCGGTGATAACGGTTCCATCAAGCATATTGGATTTAAGGTTGATCTCTAAGCCGCTGAGTGCCATTGCGCTGGTGGTAGAAACCTGAGAAGTTCCATTACCGACAGAGGTATTTTGAATACCGCTGATGTAAGGTGCTTCGATACCGTCGGTCAGCTTCACGTTGGTTCCGGCAAGCCCCAAAAGTTTTGGTCGTTGGACACTTTCAACTTTTCCAAAATTTTCCAGAGCATTAACGAGAGCTTTTCCGTTGTAGTTATCATTTTTCAAGATCATCCCAAAAGTAAGCGGAGCGGCAGATGTGCCGGCTGAGCCTAGTCCTGCCGCGGCAGAAGCGACAAAACCGATACCGTTTTGTGCGAGTGTAGGGACAAGACTCCAATCTATTCCAAGGGCATAATTGTCTTTGAGCTCGACATCGTAAATTGAAATTTCATACTCGATAACATAGAGATTGTTACGAAGTATTTCAAGATATTTCATAATATCGCCGTACTCTTTTTCACGTGCTGAAAAACTGACCGAAGAGGTGATGGCATCTGTGGTGACATTGCTTGCACCCATAGATGAGATACTTGATTTAAGGATTTCAGGAAGGCCGTTTACGGAAGGAATTTTAAGCGTTACAGTTCGCATATTTCCTAGATAAAAGGTATCATCATTATAAAGAATGCTGAGTTTATCACCAACGGTTTTTTGAAGTACCTTTCCGAAAGAGATGTTGGAAGCAGAAAGGTTAATGTTAGTCTCGGAAAGTAGATAATCATTTTTCCCTGAGTATGCATTATTAGTATTTGTACTTCCTACTGCAGTGTTGTTATATCTATTGGAGTTTACGGACTCAGCCTGAAGTTGGAAAATAATATTCTCATTCGTCGCTTCAGTCAGTAACGCAATGACATCGCTGAGTTCCGCACCCATTATTTTAGCCCGTTTGATGATCTCTTTATCGGGAATAATTTGAGGTTCAATATTAAAATTATCGGCATTGACTTCGACGATTTGCATTGCCGGCTCGGAGCGTTGAATTTGAGTAATATTGTTATCCAACTCCTTGAGCTGCATTTCCGGAGTAAGCGTCTCTTTTTTACTGGCGACACTGCATCCGCTCAATCCTAAAAGGACGACAGCAAGTATAAGGGAACGCATTATC
>NZ_MIBU01000242.1:0-4138 GCF_001830725.1 Sulfuricurvum sp. RIFOXYD12_FULL_44_77 | reverse complement strand
TTTTGAAAGATGGTGGCGGGGGGGGGACTCGAACCCCCGACCTCCGGCTTATGAGACCAGCGCTCTAACCAGCTGAGCTACCCAGCCATCTTTTGGAAAGACCGGAATTATAATGACTGATAGCTTATTAAAAGCTTTAAATGACTATTAACTCAATATTGTGTACAATCTCACCCATAATATATCACTCAAAAAGGAAAAACAATGAATTTTCAACCACTTGGAAAACGGGTATTGGTTCAACGTCTCGAAGAAGCAACCACAACCGCATCAGGTATCATTATTCCTGACAATGCAAAAGAGAAACCCTCACAAGGAACTGTTATAGCAGTGAGCGAGAAAGTGACGAATGTAGAGGTAGGAAACGTTGTCGTTTTCGGTAAATACGCCGGCACAGAATTGACATTAGAGGGAAAAGCTTACCTCGTTATCGCTACAAGCGATTTACTCGGAATTATTAAATAAAGGAAACTATTATGGCAAAAGAAATTCACTATTCAGACGATGCACGCAATAAATTAGCCGCAGGGGTACAAAAACTGACCGATGCGGTCAAAGTAACTATGGGACCGCGCGGACGAAATGTTCTTATCCAACGCAGTTACGGCGCACCGCTTATCACCAAAGACGGTGTTTCGGTTGCCAAAGAGGTAGAACTCAAAGACCCGCTAGAGAATATGGGAGCGCAACTCGTTAAAGAGGTCGCTTCCAACACGGCGGACGAAGCGGGTGACGGTACCACTACGGCGACCATCCTTGCAAACTCTATTTTCAAAGAGGGTTTACGTAACATCACAGCGGGAGCAAATCCTATCGAAGTAAAACGGGGTATGGACAAAGCGACCGAAGCGATTTTGGCAGAGCTTAAAGCCGCATCACGTATCATCAACGATAAAAAAGAGATCGCGCAAGTCGCAACTATCTCTGCAAACTCCGATGAGCGTATCGGTGCGATGATCGCTGAAGCGATGGATAAAGTAGGTCGTGACGGTGTTATCACCGTTGAAGAAGCCAAAGGGATCAACGACGAGCTTGACGTTGTTGAGGGGATGCAGTTCGACCGCGGTTACCTCAGCCCGTACTTCATCAACAACTCGGAAAAAATGACCGTTGAGTTGGATCATCCGTTTATCCTCCTTTTCGATCAAAAAATCTCAAATCTTAAAGATTTGCTTCCAGTATTGGAACAAGTACAAAAAAGCTCACGCCCGCTTCTCATCATCGCGGAAGATGTAGAGGGTGAAGCGTTGGCAACATTGGTTGTGAACAAACTTCGCGGTGTATTGAATATCACAGCGGTTAAAGCTCCGGGATTCGGTGACCGCCGTAAAGCGATGCTCCAAGACATCGCGGTTCTTACCCGTGCTCAAGTGATCAGCGAAGAGATCGGACGTACACTCGATAGTGCAACCGTAGCAGACCTCGGTCAAGCCTCACGTGTCGTTATCAGCAAAGATAACACCACCATCGTTGACGGTGCAGGTGACAAAGATATGGTGAATTCACGTATCAAAGAGATCCGTACCCAAATCGAAGCGACAACGAGCGAATACGATAAAGAGAAACTCCAAGAGCGTCTTGCGAAACTTGCCGGCGGTGTTGCGGTTATCAAAGTCGGTGCGGCAACCGAAACGGAAATGAAAGAGAAAAAAGACCGCGTTGACGATGCACTCTCAGCGACCAAAGCGGCTGTTGAAGAGGGGATCGTTATCGGCGGCGGTGCGGCATTGATCCGCGCGGCGGCAAAAGTGAAACACGACCTTAGCGGCGATCAAAAAATCGGTTGGGAAATCATCCTCCGTGCGATCACCGCTCCGGTGAAACAAATCGCTGAAAATGCGGGATACGATGCGGGTGTTGTCGTCAACACGATCGTTTCTGCTACTAACGAAAACATCGGATTCAACGCGGCAACGGGTGAATACGTCGATATGTACGAAGCGGGAATCATCGATCCGCTTAAAGTTGAACGTGTTGCATTGACCAACGCGACGTCGGTATCAAGTATGCTTCTCACGACTGAAGCGACGATCCACGAGATCAAAGAAGACAAACCTGCAATGCCTGATATGGGCGGTATGGGTGGAATGCCGGGAATGATGTAAGTTCGCCTCAAAAAACGCCAACTGCTTGGCGTTTTGGCGAACGAAACCCCTCTTTTAACCCTTCTTCACTAAACACTCAACGGAACATAACCTATGCAATTATCACTAACCGACCTTATCGGCATTCTCGGCGTCTTTGTCATCATTGTTGCCTATATGCTTTTGCAACTTGAAAAAATGGAGGCAAAAGATTTAAGCTTCTCCGTCTTAAACACCTTAGGTGCATTGCTGATCATCATTTCACTGCTGTATGACTGGAATCTTGCATCGTTTTTAATGGAATCAATTTGGATGTTGATTAGTGTGTATGGGATACTCAAATATTATAAATTGAAGAAGAAAGAAGAGAATGCCGTCAAAAATGACGGCGAAGAAGATTAAGCGATTTCGTTCGCTTTTTTGTTTTCCCAAAGTGAATGGCCAAACGCGATAGTGATAAGACCGATACCGATCGTTCCCGTTACCATTTCACTGACGTGAGTGGTGATTTTCATTAACATAATAATCGCCAAAATTCCGATCGCATAGTGGGCACCGTGCTCGAGATAACGGAATGCAGAGAGGGTTTTATGCTCAACAAAATAGAGGGTGATACTCCGCACAAACATCGCTCCCACACCAAGCCCAATCATAATGATAAAGATGTTGCTGGTAAGGGCGAACGCTCCGATTACACCATCAAAACTGAAACTCGCGTCAAGCACTTCAAGATAGATAAATCCGGCGATCCCGCTTTTGACCGTATCGGAAGAGAGAAAATGATCGAGCATCCCCAGCAATGAGTGAAGCAAAACTCCGTACATAAATGCCAATACGACACCGAAGTCCTGTGTAATATGTCCTAAGCCGATACCGACCATAATCGCGGTAATCAACTCGATGTTGGCAACCCCTGAGAATGTTTCCATCATTTTAGATCCCTCTACAAAGGTGACCCATTTAACATCCCGCTCTTCAAAGAAAAAGTCCAAAAAGACCATGAGCAAGAACGCGCCCCCGAAGGCGAAAATCGTCGATTCGGTCGCTTTCAGCACTTTTTCGTATTCGGCAGGCTGATTCATCGCCACTTGAAGCGTTTCCATCAATCCCATCCCCGTTACTATCGAAACGATAGCAAGCGGAAACACCAAACGCATGCCGAAAACCGCGATCGGAATACCGAATATGATAAACCGTTTCTGCCAAATCGGATCCATCGTCTCTAACACTTTGGCATTAACCACCGCATTATCAAACGAAAGAGAAATTTCAAGGACAATCAATAAAAACGTGATGTAGATAGCGGCGAGTCCGCCAAGGTAAAATGCTGCGATCAGACCAATAGTCATAATTGCAAACGAACTGTAAAAGTAGCGCATAATTTTGCCCTCAAAAAAAGATGCGAAATTATAGCTGAATTAAAGACAATCGTGCCATTGAACGAGACTGAGTCGATATCCCTCTTGAACGCTAAGGACTTCATGGGAAAAATAGGGATTGCTTAGAAAAACGACCATATCCCCCGCTTCAGGACGGAGGGTTATCGTGTTACCGTGCTCGTCACACAGATAATTAAAAAGGAGTTCTCCCCCGCTGAAATGATCTTGATCGGTTGGATGGGGAGTATAGGAGGTGGTAAAGAGTACGGTGGTAAGTTTACGCTCAGGGGCAACGGGTTTGAATCCTACAATATTTCCTTCTCGATCACGAAGCTCACTTGAATCGTCCGAGTGCTTGAGATAAAACGATCCGCTCTCATATCCAAGGACTTGAACATCGGTCGCTTTACTCAAAGATAAAGCAAAAAACTCCTCAATTTCAGCTCTAACCGCATCAAAACGGCGATCATACACTGCTCGATGTTCCGAAGTGAGGGTATGAATATCCGTTTTACGAATAGCCGTATCAAGAGAACGCCCGCGAAGTTCTGCTTGCACGGCATTGTTATCCGATAAAGTGTGTGCAGTAATAGAGCGGCATTCGGAAGGGCTTAAAACCCCCTCCAGAACCATATAGGGAAAATCGTGGTAGGGGTTGGGGAGGCGTGCGGTAGG
>NZ_MIBU01000241.1:0-4223 GCF_001830725.1 Sulfuricurvum sp. RIFOXYD12_FULL_44_77 | reverse complement strand
CCTACACTGGTACCGAATGAATTGGCGACATCGTTACCGCCGATATTGAATGCCATAAATACCCCAAAGAGGGTAGCTAATACAAAAAGGGTGTAGTTATTTTCGAGATAGTTAAATCCCCACACCATAAAAATAGTGGTCATAAGGATAAAAATACCGCCGAAAAAGAGGTTGTCGCGAGAGAACATGAAAGCTCCAAGTGTAATATAACCGCAATTATATTACAGAACAGCTACGAATAGATTACAAAATGGTTACAAATAGCAAAAGTAGGGTAATTTGCCCCCAAAGGGGAAAATATTTAAGGTAGAAGAGTAGCTTTAATGATTTTTTGGGTTTGCAAAGGTTTGTCACCGTTGCGTTGACCGTTAGTTTGGACATTGTTGAGTTTACCGATAGTATCCATACCGGAAATGACACGGCCGAAAATAGTGTGATAACCGTTCAGCCACGGAGTAGGCGCGGTTGTAATGAAAAACTGGCTTCCATTGGTTTTGGGACCCGCATTGGCCATCGCTAAAACACCGGCTTTGTCAAAAACGATACCCGATTTAAACTCATCTTTAAACGGTTTTTTCCAGATCGATTCTCCCCCCATTCCGGTACCGGTAGGGTCGCCCCCTTGGATCATAAAGTTTTTGATGATACGGTGAAACATCAATCCGTTGTAATAGCCGTTTTTGACGTGAGTTGTAAAGTTCTCTACCGCCATAGGTGCAACATTCTCATAGAGTTCAAGGGTAATAGTCCCTTGAGTCGTTTCTAACGCGACACGGGGATGCCCCGCGGCAAAACTGAGGACGGATGTAAATAATAAGGCAAAGATAAGGCGCATTAAGACTCCTGTGAACGTGGTGTAAAATTGAGACAAACCGAATTGATACAATAGCGTAATCCGGTCGTTTTTGGTCCATCTGGGAAAACATGACCCAAATGAGCATCACACGAAGCGCATGTTACTTCAACTCGAACCATTCCGTACGTGGAATCACGGTGTTCTTCAAGTGCATCTGGGGTGATGGGACGGTCATAACTAGGCCATCCTGTACCGGAATCGAATTTAGCGGAGGAATCAAACAGCGGTGCCCCGCAGCAGACACAACGGTAGATACCATCCCCTTTGAACGCGGCATATTCTCCGCTAAAGGCTCTCTCGGTTCCATGCTCTCGTGCGACGTGGTACGCTTCGTCGGAGAGTAGCTCTCGCCACTCTTCATTACTCTTCACTATTTTGGTCATTGTTTTCTCGTTTCGGATTTGAACTAGAGATTATAGTCGCACATTCTGACGCACGGCTTAGCGGATAGGTGTAATTTTTTTCTTCATCGGATAGTATGCAGTAGACAAAGGGGATATGCAGTCCATGGGAATTTTCAGAGGTAGTGAGGATGAGATCATCAAGATTTTGGTATTGTAAACTAAATTCTTTGCTCAGTATTCGGGTATTGATATCGAAATATTCATCTATCGCTTCTTTGTACTCTGCGAGATGGGTATCGTTTGGAACGATAACCATAACTTTATCTGCAGAGGTAGTCTGCAAACGTGTACGCAGTTCCAGCAGCAATGTAAGAAGAACATTTTTTCCAGACGCCGGAACTTTTGTGTAGATAATATTTTTTTGATAATTATTGTGAAGGATATACGCAGAATCACTTAGCGGCTTGTATTGATTGTACATAGAGAGGAGTAACCACCGTTTTTCTCGGTGTTCTATGAGGGAGTCTATGAATGGTTGTTCCATTGTGTAGGCATCATCGCATAATATTATAGAGGCAGTTTGAAAACTTTCAAGCTCCTCAATGGTTTCAGCACTGAGGGGAGTACAGAAGCTTAGCGAGGAGAGATCGATTTTAAGCGCACCGTATTCGATTAAAGAGACCAACTCATTGCGGAGGATTTCCCCACCGATAAGGGTAGGGGTTATGATGAGAATTTTTTCTTTTGGATTATACAGAAGTGAAAACAGTGCTTTACGAATGATGAGGGTACTTTTGCCGCTGTAGTGTTCGCCAAAAAGGGTGGTGATGGTATCTGTATAATCGGTTTCAAGAAAAGTTTGCTGCTCATCCGAGAGAAAATCACCATAGGGCTTCTCCTCTGTGGGGAGAAGAAGTGTATGGGATTGGAGTGAGCCGATAATTTTGAGTGTGGAATAAGGCTCCTCTCTCTTCGGTGCCAAAGCATTTAATTTTTGGTGAATCGATTCTTGTGAGGAATCGCTGAATATGAGGCGCCCTTTAGGGAGAAGTTCATGAAAAGTGGAATCCAATGAATCAAAATCTTCTTCGCTTAAGCAATTCATCCAAAAAAAACGTTCGCATACGGTTGAATCAAACGAGAGTATATCTTCGAGTTTACGGCGAATAGCCGTTTCGGTCATTTCTAAATGGGTTGAAGACGTTTTTTTACTTTTCTTAGAGGAGCGTTCAATAGTCGCACCTCGGAGCTCTTCAAGGCTCCAAGAGAGTTTTTCTCCAAAAAGGAGCCCTCTATCGGGAAGAAAGAGTAATAGATCGATAACGGTGCGACTCTCTTGGTAAAAAAGATTAAAAGTATCAAAAAAGAGACCTTTTTCTTCATGAGCTAGTAGGCGGAAGAGCTCTTTTTGGGTAGTATCATCACAAGAGGGTTCTGTTTGATCATCAGAGAGAGACTGTTTAGGGAAAAAACGGTTAAAGAAAGAGAAAAACACCTATGCCCTCTAAGTAGGAAGATTGCGTTATGGGGATAACACGGTTGATTCTAAGTAACAATTATAACCGAATTGTAATGTAAAAAGAAAACAGAAGAATTTAATGAAGAAGAGAAATAAGCTGAGGGCAAACCCTCAGCATATTAAGGGGTGATTATTTGCCAGCTTCTACGCTGTCTTTAAGGCTTTTGCCCGGTTTGAATTTAGGAACCATTTTATCAGCTGTGCTGTAAGTTTTGCTAGTTCCTGGAACTTTACCGCTTTTCCCTTTTTGAAGAGTAGATGTAAAGCTTCCGAATCCTACCAAAGAAACCTCTTCTTTTGCAACGAGTGCTGCAGTTACCGCTTCAGTGAAAGCTTTAATAGCTGTTTCAGCTTCAACTTTAGTTTTGTAACTACCGCTTTTTTGAACCAATTCTACGAATTGCGCTTTATTCATTTATTGCCCTTAATTTAGATATGCGAATAACACTTAAAACACCCCCTACACACGAGCACGTAAGGGGGAAAAATGTTTTAGCCGCGAATACTTTAATATCTCTTACCTTAAAATTTTCTTCTTTTTTGTATTTTATTGAATAGTTTTGTTATTTTGTGGTTTTTAAGGCCGTTTTTTAGCCATTTTTTCGAATGTTGAGCAAACGCAAGAGGCGATACAAGGTTTTTTGTATCGAAATCAACAGAGAAATTTTTACTCCAATCAGACAATTTTTGGACAAAATTTTGGGAAGATGAGATGGATAAAAATACATCTTCCAATCCGATACGCTCTTGTTCACTCAAACTGCTCATGATATACGTCCTAACTTATTAATTTTTCGCACAACCCGAATAATCTCATCATCCTCTAGCATCCCCAGCATCTCTAAAACAGCTTTGGCAGCTTGAGGTTTAGCGTTTCCCAATCGCCAATCTTGATACGTTCGCATAGAAATGCCCAGCTCTGATGCCATCTCTTTTTGGGATATCTTCTTCCCGTTACGCCCAGCCTCTACGGCATTATGAAGAAGATTAAAGAGGTCACTCATTTCCATCGCTCCATTGTAATATTCTTTTCTTAAAATAAACATTAAACCGTATAGTATATATTTAAAACTACGTAAAAATAGTTGAAATAAGTATATAAGTAACAGTATCATCTACATAGCATAAACTATACCAAGTATAAACATATTTAAAACGTATTAAATATACGGAAAACCGTATTATGTTGGCGCTGAAAATAGGGATGTTAACCGGTAGAAAAAAAATGGTTCGAAGATATCGGGATTTAAGAGAGGGGTGGGAGTGTTTGGTTTAGGAAAGGGGGTTACCCCTTATGAGAGAAAATCGGTGTAATCGTATTTGGAGAGGTCGACGTAGAATTCTCCCTCTTTTTGGATAATACGGATATCGCTTCCATACGCGAGCTCAAAACGGCGCTTTACCGCTTTACGCTCATCTGAGCCCATTCCGATAAACTTGAGATACCGTTTAAGTTCGATAATACCGCTGGAGAGTGAGGGGGGAACAGGCGCTGATGCGGTGA
>NZ_MIBU01000240.1:0-3670 GCF_001830725.1 Sulfuricurvum sp. RIFOXYD12_FULL_44_77 | reverse complement strand
GGATCAATCCAAAATACCGATAAAAATACCGACGTCGCGATTCAGGGTGACGGTTTTTTCATCGTCAGTTCTGATGGCGGAAATACGTATAAATACAGCCGTTCGGGGGATTTTAAATTTGACGCGGCCGGAAACTTTGTCGATAACAACGGATTCATTGTCCAAGGATGGGTACGTGATGAAACGACAGGTCTTGTCGATGCCACCGCACCGATCGCTAATATCCAAATCCCGCCGGGGCTAACGACTCCGGCACAATCAACGACTGAAGTGGTGATCAAAGCAAACCTCAGTTCAGGGGATCAAGTAGAACAATTCAAACCTATTTATAATCTTGATACTAATAGTCTTAACACAACCGGTGTCGATGGTTTAGCCAACACTGCGGATGATGATCGCCCTGAATTTTTTAACGTTTTGTTTGATGCGAGCGGAAACGCATTAAATCTCCAAACCGGTCAAGGGATGTGGACGAGCTATCAGCCCGCAACCTACAGTGATACGATTGCCGCACCTGCTGCAGGTGCTTTAGCATTTGACGTGAACGGGGTTTCCATGTCATTGGTATTCGCCGGGACAGAAACAGCAGCTCAAGCGACCAGTATGATCGCCGCTAAAATCAATGCGAATACGGCAACAACGGGTGTGAGTGCCGCACCGGATCCCTCAAATCCGGCTATTTTGATTCTTACTAATGATAATACACGTGGGACAACCTCCGCCAGTAAAAATATTAGCTTGGTTGTAACTTCGGATGTCGCAGCGACCGGTTTTACCAGTGGAAGCGATATCACCGCATTTCAATATTCTTTTGTTAGTGCAGGAGCCACCCCTATAGGTGAAACCACTGCAACCGGCGCTATACGTCAATTCACATCAACAGAAGATTTACGGGCTCAAATGCAGCATGATGCCCGTCTCATAGGAGATGATCACGGAGATAATGATAACGTCTTAACAGAATCTGCTATTACTGTCGAGATTAATGCCAAAGGGCAATTTGAGATCAAAAATCCCGGTAGTGCCGGAGTCGATGAATACGATCTTCGTCTCGCCGTCACGGGATTAACTTCGGCTGGGGTCACTGAAAATACCCGATTTACCCAAAACTTCCAAACCTTATCAGGAACCTTAACCACCGGTTCAAGCATCTCACGATTGAGCCAATCGTTTAATGCCGCTACTCACTCGGCGAGTATCGATGTGTTCGACTCCCTTGGAACCAAACATACCCTTCGACTCGATTTCCGTAAAACGGCTCTCAACTCCAGCGGAGGGACAGAGTGGGTTTATGAAGTCAGTGTCCCCTCACCGGGAGATATCGGCGGAACAATCAATAAAAATGAACTTACAAATTTAGATGCAGGACGTATCAGTTTTACGAACACAGGAGCACTTGCCCTCGCAACGATTCCGAGTCTTACCTATACTGCCAATAACGGTTCGGCTCCGAATCAAACGATCGATTTGAATTTCGGTACGATCAACTCATTTGACGGTATGACCAGTTTTGATAATCCATCAGGAACCAGCGGTATCAGCCAAGACGGTTACCCTGGAGGGGATTTAGTCGGTATCCGAATTGACCAAAGCGGTACGTTAGTAGGATCTTTCTCTAACGGGCGTTCTTTCGGTTTGGCGCAAATCGGGATGGCAAAGTTTTCGAATAACGAGGGGTTAGTGAGTGATGGCGGAAACGTTTATCTCCAATCTGCCAACTCAGGGGATCCGATTATCGGTACGGCGGCTACGGCAGGACGTGGATTTATGCAATCCTCTGCGCTTGAAGCTTCCAACGTCGATTTATCTAAATCGCTGACACAATTGATCATTATCCAGCGCGGATATCAAGCCAACGGTAAAACAATTACCACTTCAGATACGCTGCTAGAAACTCTTATCGGATTGAAACGTTAATATAGTCAGGATTTTTAAAGGAGGATTCCGGCGAGAAGGATGAACGCCGGAACTTTGAACTTTGAAACTTAAGGAGTGAGTGATGAATGAAAAAACGTTACCCACTGACTTGCTGCTGTCATTTGGGATACCAGTATTATGAATCAACTTGGTAAACAAATAGTAATAACGTTATAATTTTGTTATGAGATGGCGAACCCTAAAAACAAAAAAACAATCTACCCGTGTAAAACCCAAAACACTTTTTGCCCCTTTTTGGCCTCGTGCCGCAGGATTTGTAACCGATATTTTCATGATAGGGCTCCCCATATCGCTCCTTATGATGATGATCTTCGGTTATGATCAAATGAATACGGCAGGCGGTCTGGATGTCTTAGTACACGACCCTAAAGCCCAAAGCAATCCCCCGAATCCGATAGCGTCGATTACCCAAATAGCGCTCTTTCTTATAACATACGTTTGGTTATGGCATAAAAGCGGGCAGACACCGGGGAAAAAGCTTGCCCGTACGCGTGTCGTAGATGTCAAAACACTTGAAAATGCCCCTTATTGGAAACTAACCCTCCGTTTTATCGGTTATTTTCTCTCTTTTATTACTGTGATCGGATTTTTTATCGGGCTGTTTCGAAAAGACAAACGGACGTTGCACGACCTCATCAGCGGCACCGCTGTCATCCGCGTCCCCTAACATGAGCGTGTTAATCGCCTTTTTCTATTTTTTCTATTTTGCCCTTATTGGGGTTCATGTTATTTTTGTCCCCAAGATACTCTCCATGGTAGGGTATGAGCCTGCGGCTATCGGTGTTATTTTTGCCTCCGCTCCGCTGGTACGGTTTGCGATACCGTTTCTTTTTCTCAGAGGGTTCAGGCTGAGCCAAAAAACATTTTTTTCCGCTCTTATTCTTATGGGATTAGGTGCGGCAGGATTTTATCCCGCACTGAAGCAGTTTTGGCCTCTGCTTTTCGTCAATATCCTCTTTGGAATAGGACTAGCCCTTATTCTCCCTTATATCGAGGTTATTTCTCTGGAGAGGATCGGCAAAGAGCGCTATGGAAGAATTCGCCTCTTCGGTTCACTCGGATTTATCGCTATTGCACTGGTTTTAGTGAAATTCCTCAGTTCACCCTATATCGGGATCATCTTTCTCATCCTCATGGCAGTCATAACACTGATGTTTGGAGCATTGATCGGTTACAAAGAACGCCATACCCCTTCTAATGAATGTGCTGCATCACACGAGGAGTGCCGTTTCTCTATCTTTAGCCATATCCCGCTGTGGATCGGATTTTTCCTGATGCAGGTGAGCTTCGGCCCTTTTTATAACTTTTTTACCATCTATACAACCGATCATGGCGTCTCACTGGATACCACCGTATGGCTATGGAGCTTTGGGGTTATTGCCGAAATTATCATGTTCTATTTTCAAGGGAATCTGCTGCGCCGAAATCTCTATACACTGTTATGGATTACTGCGCTCATCACGGCACTGCGATGGGTATTGGTTGCCTTATTCCCTAACTCCTTAGCCATTTTATTTGCCTCTCAGAGCCTTCACGCGTTCAGTTTTGC
The DNA here is from genome assembly GCF_001830725.1 of Sulfuricurvum sp. RIFOXYD12_FULL_44_77. Lineage (NCBI taxonomy): Bacteria > Pseudomonadati > Campylobacterota > Epsilonproteobacteria > Campylobacterales > Sulfurimonadaceae > Sulfuricurvum > Sulfuricurvum sp. RIFOXYD12_FULL_44_77. The sequence goes on along the minus strand of NZ_MIBU01000240.1, from coordinate 183 downwards.
CCTCTTTCATACCGCGGCTATCAGTGTCCTCTTTTCTCTTTATAAAGCCCGCCGCTTAGCACAGCAATTTTTCTTCGGTATTTCATACGGTTTGGGGGGATTTGTGGGGGCATTGGGAGCTGGAATCGTCTATCAATACGCTCCCGAATATCTTTTTATTGCCGGTGCGATAGCCGCTCTGGG
>NZ_MIBU01000239.1:0-1356 GCF_001830725.1 Sulfuricurvum sp. RIFOXYD12_FULL_44_77 | reverse complement strand
TAAGATAAGGGCACCGGGCTTGATGGTATCAAAACGATCGGGTTTAATAAACAACGAACGAAGTTTTTTGGAACCGGCAGAGAGTATTTGTTCACTAAAATGTAAAAAAGAGGCTTCGTCCGTGGTGTACGCGTGAAGTTTTTTAAGGGGATACTCCTCTTTTTTCATCACAGCACGGGTGAGGGCACGAAAGCTTCCTCCGATACCGATCATCGTATCGGTATCAAAGGGAGGAAGCTGTTTGAGGGCTTCATCGATATAGGCGATGGCTCCCTCTACATCATCACGATCAAAGAAAAGTTCTTTAATGCGAACCGTTCCGATGTTGAGAGAAAAAAGCTGTTCGACTTTACCGTTGCGTAGAAGGGTAAACTCACTGGAACCACCCCCTACATCGACCGTAATGGCATCTGAGAGGCTCGGAAGGAGATTGGCGCAGGCCATTCCTCCTAAATAGGCTTCTCTCTCTCCTGTGATCACTTTGATAGAGAGGTTATGTTCACGCTTGATACGGGAGAGAAAGGTTGAGGAATTGGGGGCATCACGCAGGGCAGAGGTAGCCACACACATTATTTTTCGGACACCGAAAGATTTGGCAGTCGATAAAAACTCTCCGATTGCCTGAGCCGTACGATCCATCGCTTCACTTTGAAGGAAACCTTCATTTTTATAAGCGTTTTCACTGATACGGACAGAACTTTTTACTTCATGGAGAATATGAAAAGCAAAACGGCTGGTTTTTTGAAAGACCGCCATCCGCATCGAATTGCTTCCGATGTCGATAACAGCGGTACATTTTGCCATTTACTCCTCTTCCTCCATCAATTGCTTGTGTTTATAAAGGAGCTCTTGCATGGTCTCTACGTTATCTTTGTCGGGGATAATACAATCGACAGGACATACGGCAATACAAGCAGGCTCATCGTAGGTTCCTACACACTCGGTACAACGGTCCGGATCGATGATATAAATCGGATCGCCCTCTTCGATGGCGTCCATTGGGCATTCTTCACGGCATGCGTCGCATGCGATACATTCATCGACTATTAGTAGTGGCATAGGGTAAACCTCGGTTTTATATTTGGTTATTGCGCGATTTATAGCGAAAGGAACCTTTGAGGAGTTTTAAACCATTGTAATTTGCACGCTATCGGAGTAAAACCCCGATTTGCTACGCTAACGCTAAGTTTTCTTCGGCAGAAAGCCCAAGAGAAATTTATCGTAATGGAAGGACGCAACACAGCTTCGAAGGGAGAATAAGACGAGCACATGAACCGTCCATTCCATCTTCTCTATTGGTTAGCGTAATAACGGCACCGATAGCTTCTGCCGCACTTTTAGCAAGAAACAGTCCCA
>NZ_MIBU01000238.1:0-3697 GCF_001830725.1 Sulfuricurvum sp. RIFOXYD12_FULL_44_77 | reverse complement strand
TAAAGTGATCGAAATTGATGCCCTCAATCCACAGATTGCTTCGGGATTGGCGGGGGCGTTTAAAAATTACGGACGTTTAAATAGTGATCAAAAAATATTGATGGGGCGTGAGTTGGAGCGGATAAAAAATCATCCGAACCTCTCCAACAACGTTTATGAGATTGTGACGAAGATTTTAGAAGCGTGTTAATTACATCCAAGGGATACGGGGAATATACTCCATTTTAGAGAGTTTGTAGTACCATCCCCAGCCGATTTTGAGCCAATGTCCTATGATCGGAAGTGGGAGTAGAAGGGTTTTTTTGTCATCACGATAAACAAATCCGGCGCCGTTGCCCATATCCATAACGCAGAGGATTGTGAGATGCTCTTGGTAGGTTTTTTTATTCTCAAATTTCATCCCATGCGCTATCGCACTATTATGAGCGGCATTGCGTGCCATTACCTCGGCGATATGCCCTTGTTTGGCTTTCCAATCCGGTCCCTCTAATGCCGCAGCGTCACCGATGGCATACCAATTTTCGACGTTTTCGATTTCGCAGTAATTAGTGATCCGAATAAATCCGGCACTGTTTTGGGGAAGGTCGGAGGATCGAATGAGCTCAGAGCCGTTTCCTGCCGGAATAAACATCGTCAGATCGCTCTCTAAGCGGCTCTCATCTTCAAAAATAACGCCTTGGTTATCAAAACGCTTTATTTTTTTGCCGTAACGGGTTTTGAAGTTGTTTCGTTGAAACATCATCTCCAGTGATGAGAGTGCTTTTTGTCCCATTCGAGCACCCGGTTCTGCCATAGGGGCAAAAAAAGTCATTTCAAATTTATCTCTTATACCGAGTTTTTTGAGACGGTGATGGAGATTGAAAAAGAGCTCAAAAGCGGGACCTCCGCGTACACCGCTGGGATCATTCGGATTGCCGCCGAATCCGAAAGCGATTTTTCCGCTCCCTTTGGCGATGAGGAGATCGATTTTTTCTTTGAGGAGTAGTGACTGCTCGGGATCACCGCAGATAGAGAGGGTGTTTTCCAACCCTTCATGTTTCATTTTTGCCGCTCCCGTAGCAATCACAAGATGATCGATTTCACGCTCTCCACCATTTTCAAGGGTTATGGTTTTTTGAGCACCGCTGATGGTTACAACACGATCAACCGTGAGTTTGAAACCATGCCGCATAGCAATTTTGTCGAGCGAAAAGGCTACATTTTCAAATCGTATTGCTTTTACGGGGATCCATATAGCGATAGGGTAGATAAAAACATAACTCCGATCACTGATAAGCTCAACCTCAAATCCCTCTTTACGATAATAGATTGCCGCTTCGACACCGGCAATTCCACCACCGATAATAACAACACTTTTCATTATAAAATCCCCACTTGCAACTATAAAACATATTATGAAAGTATATGATTAACATATAAAGTTATTATAATAGTATTGACGCTTAAAGTCAATACTACTGTTTACTTATATCGTCAAATAAAAATAATACAAAATAAACTAGAATATTATATGAAATTATAATTGTAGATTGCTTTGCCAAATAATATTTATTTATATTCTATATATAATGTTAAAGTGAATCAAAAAAGTGATTTTTAGTGTATTAAATAGATTGAGAAAAAAAGTAACACTTGTTGCTTTTCTGGAAAATTTAGTTTAAATTACAAGGGTAGTTTTAAGGATGTGATATAATTGTGATGTAATGGTATTATAATCGGATTTTATGGAATTCATTCAAGGAGAAGATATGGCAAGAGTAGTTGTTCTTGGTGGCGGTGTTGCCGGACATACCGCTGCAACGTTTGCGGCAGATTGGCTCGGAAAAGAACATGAGGTGGTTGTAGTTACCCCTAATTCAAAATGGAACTGGATCCCCTCAAATATTTGGGTCGGTGTCGGTCAAATGTCTAAAGAAGAGGTTACTTTTGACCTTGCTCCCGTGTATCAAAAAGCAGGGATTACTTATAAACAGGCAAAAGCGGTAAGCCTCAATCCTGAGGGAAATGCAAGCAGCGATAAACCGTATGTTACTATTGAATATACAGGTCAAGGCAAAGCGGGACAAAGTGAAGACGTAACGTATGATTATTTGATCAACGCAACGGGACCAAAACTTAATTTTGCCGCAACTCCGGGTCTAGGTGATGCTAACGGGTTAGGTGAATTTACCGTCTCCGTTTGTACGGCAGATCACGCCGATCATGCAGCGCATGAGTTTGCAAAATGTATCGAAAAAATGAAAAAAGGGGAACGTCAAAAATTCCTCATCGGGACAGGTCACGGTATGTGTACATGTCAAGGGGCTGCGTTCGAATATATCTTCAATATCGAACACGAACTTCGCAAAGCGGGTGTCCGTGATTTAGCCGATATCCAATGGATCTCCAACGAATCATTCCTCGGTGACTTCGGAATCGGCGGATTACACATGAAACGCGGCGGATATGCAGCTTCTTCACGTCTTTTTGCAGAGTCTTTGTATTCTGAGCGCGGTATTAAATGGTTGATCGGTGCTCACGTTAACAAAGTTGAAAAAGGGAAAGTGTCGTATGAACTTCTTGATGGTTCAATGGGCGAAGAGACATTTGACTTCTCAATGTTGATTCCACCTTTTGCCGGAGTAGGACTTAAAGCATACGACAAAGCGGGCGAAGATATCACGGCTACCGTGTTTGCACCGAACGGCTTTATGAAAGTTGATGCAAAATACGATGCGGGTGCGTATGAGAACTGGAAAGCGTCTGACTGGCCTCGTACGTATCAAAATCCAACATACAAAAATCTCTTCGCTGCAGGTATCGCGTTCGCTCCTCCGCATCCGATCTCTAAACCGATGAGTTCACCAAACGGTACTCAAATTTTCCCAACGCCTCCGCGTACAGGTATGCCAAGCGGTATCATCGGAAAAGCGGTTGCACACAGTGTTTGTGATTTGATCAAAAAAGGGCCGGATGCACACTTGCATGAGGCATCAATGGCAGAAATGGGTGCAGCGTGTGTTGCATCAGCAGGTAAAGGTCTATTTGACGGTACCGCTGCGGCATTGACTGTTTATCCTGTTGTCCCGGATTTTGAAAAATATCCTGGATTAGGACGTGATTTGGATTATACTTTCGGTGAAATCGGACTTGCGGGTCACTGGATCAAACACATCCTTCACCACCTGTTTATCTATAAAGCCAAGCTCAATCCGGGCTGGACGTTAATCCCTGAATAAGTAAAAGGAGAAAAAAATTATGAATGAAATTGAAAAATACGTTAAACCGTACGATGCTAACTTTACGACTATGGTACCGACAAATTTTGTTATCAAAATGCGTACGTGCAAACTTTGGCAGCTTTTTCGCTTTATTATGATTAACATCAAAATGTTGATCGTCGTTCGCAAAAGCCACTAAGTGTCTTGACTACTGCTATGCTCTACTTTTCTGCCTCGAAGAGGCAAGCTTTAGTGCCATAGCGGCAAGCGTAGCCAATCGGGGCTTTGCTCCGATGACGTTTAAAATTCCCATATAAAGATTTTCACAATGATTAAAGAATTGATCACCTACCCTGATGAGCGGATTAAGTACGTATCTGCCGATGTTCGGAAATTTGATGATGAGTTGTTTAGGCTTTTAGAAAATATGCGTGATACGATGGAGCATTATCACCTGAATGCTATTGCGGCAATCCAAATCGCAGTGCCGGCGTGTG
>NZ_MIBU01000237.1:0-9768 GCF_001830725.1 Sulfuricurvum sp. RIFOXYD12_FULL_44_77 | reverse complement strand
GATATGGGTAATGACACCATCGCGTAAAAGAACGGCAACCTCTTTGCGCACGCAATACCCCAGTGAACCGAGGAGTTTGTCGAGGCGGACTTTAGAGGGTTTCGAGTTTTTCATCGGTCTCTTGGGTGATTCGCTCAAATTCATTCGTAGCGATTTCGAGCCTCTCAAACAGCTCTTCGATCATCTTCTCATCGCTTGCAACTTGTTTTGATACCTCCATCAGTTTGCCGCTTTCCCCTTGGTTGGAGTAGACGATGAGCTGCTCATGCGCCGTTTTCACTTTATCTTCCAGAGTCATAATGGTATTCTCGCAGTAATCGATCTCTTTTTTGAGAGGGTTGAGGAGGCGGGAACGCTCTTGGATTAGTTCGGCACGCTGCTGTTTTTGCTCTTTTTTATTACTATTTTGGGTCACTTTGGGAGGTTTCGGGGCGTCGGATATATCTTCGTCCCATCCGATTTTCTCCAAAAAGTCATCGTAGTTTCCATCAAAAAATTCTGCTCCCCCCTCTCGGAAGATGATGAGCTGATCGGCTAACTCACGCAATAGCATTTCAGAGTGGGTGACGATGACGACAGAACCCTCGAACCGTTTTACGGCATCACACAATGAATCGATGGATTGCATATCGAGGTGGTTGGTCGGCTCATCGAGGAAGAGGAGGTTGGCAGGGGTCGCGATAATCTTCCCCAACATAACGCGGCTGCGCTCTCCCCCTGAGAGGATAGAGATTTTTTTATCGGCATCGTCGCCGCTGAACATCATTGTTCCGCAAATGCCTCGAATACGAACATTTTGAAGTGTATTGTCGGCACTTTGTATCTCTTCGCTAATGGTGCGGTTTTTATCAAGACGGTCGATGTTCGTTTGGCCGAAATGGGCAATAGCGGTGGCGGGGTGAGTCAGTATTTCACCCTCGGGCGTTAATAACCCTGCGAGAGTGTTCAGGAGGGTTGATTTTCCTTTACCGTTTTTCCCGATGATGGCAAGGCATTTGTTTTTTTCTAAAACAAAAGAGAGCTTTTCAAAGAGCGGTTCATCGGGACGATAGCCAAACGATAGATTTTTGACTTCCATCGTGATTTTGGAAGGGGTAGGGCGGTAGGAGAAGGAAAAACTTAAATCCCTTTCCCCCTCTAGCGACTCCATGATCCCCATTTTATCCAGCTCTTTTTGTTTCGATTGGGCGAGGGTTGCGGTGGAAGCGCGGGCTTTATTACGGGCAACAAAATCCTCTAACTCGGCACGCTTTTTGTCATGATTTATTTTAGTTTTGAGGTAAAGTTCATCTTCACTCTCCATCATCTCATAATATTTATGGCTATTGCCTTTGATAATAGAGATACCTCGACGACGTAATCCCATCGTATGGGTAGTGACCGAATCCATAAAATCACGATCATGGGTGATGAGGATCACTTCCCCCTCGAACGCTCTGATAAACGACGCCAGCCAGCGGAGAGAGACGATATCGAGGTAGTTGGTTGGCTCATCGAGGAGCAGGAGATTGGGCTCGGTGACGAGGAGTTTGACGAGGTTGAGTCGGATTTGATACCCCCCTGAAAAACTGAGGGGATCTTTTTCCAAATCGTCCTGCGTAAATCCCAGACCGAAAAGGATTTTCTCGACGCGATACACTTCATGCTCCATGTCCCCCGTGAGAACAGAGGCACACTCTTCGCGTACCGTTTTATGGGTGAAGTGGAGGTGCTGACGGAGCGTACCTATCCGATAGTTTTTCGGGATGATAATCTCTCCCGAATCGTAAGGCTCTTCGTCCAAGATGATTTTAAAAAGGGTTGATTTCCCCGTTCCGTTGCGTCCTACGAATCCGACTTTGTTTCCGGCGTTCAGTTTGAGGGAGAGGTTCTCAAAAAGAACCCGTGTGCCGTAGCTTTTGGTGAGGTTATTGATTTGAATCATGAAAGTAGTGTCTTAATAGTAAATTTTTTAGTAAACATTATTTTTGAATTTCGAGGATTATAACTTGCATAGGAAGATGTATCTCTTAGGCTTTTATAATTATACCAGTATTATTTATTGACTTTTAATATATGAGTAACTACTGTTGACTTACCGTGCATCCCATCTGTAAAATCGGTAGAATTAAGGTTATACTTATTTGGATTGTATGATCCAAAAATTTTAATGTTATTTTTTTGTGAGTATTCTCTTAAATACTTTTCGGTATAAAGAACATTTTTATATTTTTTATTACTCGATAAATATTGGTATACAAGTGGATGATATGGCGGTAAAAAGAACATGATTTCAACGTTTTTACTCTTTAAATAACTCATTAATTGTTCAAATAATTTTATATTTGATAACTTATCAAACTTTTCAATACAATATACGGGACCCGAAATATAGGATTTTGCAGCCATTAATGTGAATATATCCTTTTGATATCTAATATCGAAGGGATAAACTATTGAACCATCCGATCTTTTTATCATTTTATCAATACTTTCATTCTTTATAATTTTTAGGTTACTTTCGTGTTTAAAGTTTAAAAAATTGTTTTTTGTATTTTCATAATTTATTAATTGTAAATATTTATTTTGTTTTTTTGGTAATATTAATTGAGTATTTTTTTTAGTAATATTAGTCATCATATATGAATAAGAATCATTCAGACTTTGCCAATTTTTTGTATCGTTGTTCTTATTAAAAGTCCAAGGATCAATGCCAAAAATAATTTTTGTTGGTAAAGTATTGTCTTTAGCATACAAACCAGTGATTGAAATATAATCCTCTAAACTTGCACCTGAAACTGAATGATTAAAAAATTTACCGTTATGTTGAATCATTTTAGATTCGATCATCATGCTTCTTGAAGAACCAATTACAATACATTGAGGTTTTTCTGTAAAATTTTCAAATACTTTTTTTTGAAAAATTCGTTCATCATAGTTTTCAAGCCCAGCTATTTTTTCTCCAGAAGCAACTGCTCTAGCAGCAAATATAATATTTCTGTTATCTCGAAAAAAACCGTAACTATCAAAGAAATAATTGAATGTAATCTGTAACGAAAATAGAACCAATAATATGTAAAAAGTATTAATTAAGAAAGATTTATTTTTCATTATTTTCAGAACCTAAAATATAAAAATTCACTGTAACGTGCAAGCATTACAATTCCTGTAAATAACATCAAGGGGGTAATGATTTGATATAATTTACCTGTTTTAAAAGTTGAAGAAAAATAATTTGAATTATTGAAAGAAAATACAAAAAAGATAAAAAATATTAAATATACAAGATCTAGTGTTCCTTTCATTCCTGAACTATTTAACCATCCACCAAATTCGATCCCATATGATCCCAAAAACGCTAATTTATTCGCAGCAGCACTCGGTAGTATGATTCCACTTAACCCTGCCATTCCAGTTAAAACTTTTTTAGCCATATACCAGTTTTCAGCTCTGAAAAATACCCACGCGATATTAACGAAATTGAAGGTAATAAGCCATGCGAGCCATCCCCACATATGAAATCCCAAATCTTTCCAAATACGATGGATAACAATAGCAATCCCGTGTAATGTCCCCCAAATGACAAACATCCACGAAGCTCCGTGCCACAATCCACCGATAAAAAAGACCATAAATAAATTTAGATAATTTCGGAATCGTGAAACTTTATTTCCACCCAATGGAATATAGATATAATCTCTTAAAAAGCGCGAAAGTGTGATGTGCCAACGCCTCCAAAAATCTTGAATGTCTCTGGCTTTGTAAGGGGAATTGAAATTGATCGGAAGCCGGATATTGAACATTAAGCTCATGCCGATCGCCATGTCGACATATCCGCTAAAATCGAAGTACAACTGAAATGTGTAGCTCAGGCTTGTTACCCATGCTTCAAAAAAACTGAGAATTTTTGACGTATCAAATCCACTATTTGCCCATGTAGCAAACGTATCGGCAATGACTACTTTTTTAAACAATCCTATCGAAAATAAAAATAATCCAATAGCTATATTTCGCCAACGAATGGCAAAATTCCATTTATTGGCAAATTGAGGCATCATCTCTTTATGATGTAAAATTGGACCGGCTAAAAGGTGAGGAAAATAGGTGACGAAGAGCATGTAATGTAGCAAGTCATATTCTTTGACGTCGTTTTTATACGCATCTACCAAAAATGCTATCTGTGTAAAGGTAAAAAAACTGATTCCGAGGGGTAAAACAATATGGGGGAGCGGAATATTCGCAGCAAAAATACCATTGAAATTTTCTAAGAAAAAATCGGTATATTTAAAATACGCCAGTAATGCGATATTAAAAATTATTCCGAAAATGAGAAGCTGTTTTTTTGAAATACGATTAACAAAATCTTTTTTAGTAGTATGATCCCATTTGCTTTCTCTCTCCGATAGTGCCGAGCCTACAAAAAAATTAACGAGAATACTTCCTAATAATAGAGGAACGTAAACGACGCTCCAATATCCGTAAAAGAATAAACTGCCGCCTACTAACCATATCTTAGAGCCAAGTATCAAACGCTGTCGTAAAAACCAAAAATAGCCAATCAATATAATCGGTAAAAAGGCAAAAATAAAAGCGTAGGAATTAAAAAGCATTATCCCTCTATTTTGTGGGGGAGTTTACCGGGCATCGCCTCTTTATTGGAGAGCATATCTTCGATTTGGCGTTTCACTTTATCGTAGCGGAATTGCTCTTTAAACCCTTGGATTCGTCCACCTGCCGCGTTCGGATGACCTCCGCCGTTGGCCCATTCTCCTGACATCATCGCTACATCGACTTTGTCATGGCCGCGCAGACTCATCGTTCCGCGTGTACTGACATCGACGATAAAATCAAAATCAGGAAATGCGGTGAGAAATCCGTTCCCGATAATCGACGTATTTCCGAGTCCGTAGCTCAAAAATCCTCTCCACCCTTTGTAATAGATCGTCATAGTCGAGCGTTTGGTTCCCAGCAGTGCTACAATGTATTTGGTTGAAAGATTATCGAGAGTATTGTCAACCTCGTCTTTAAAGAACATTTTTTTCATTTTATGGAGTGATTCATCCAAGACGATGTTAGCTTCGGGGAGAAATCGCATCGTTGCCGCCTCTTCGAGCATTGCGAGTTTGTAGGCGCGATCTTCATCGGCAAACATGACGCGGCTAAGCTCTTTAGCGTCGGAGATGAGACGCATACACACTTTTCCGTATTCGAAATCGTCCTCTTCATCTTGGTGCCAGAGATCGACGGCATTGACCACTTTGACAAACGCCTCTAACCATCCTCCCCCGCTCAAGCCGTAATGCTCCATAGCGTATTCATAGACGATTTTAGTGGCGCATCGTTCGGTATCGAGGAAATACCACGGGTATTGTGCCGCCGTATCTTTACCGCTTCCGTGGTGATCGAGGAGGGTGATAGTGATCTCCCATCCGCCCTCATTGAGGCGGTTGACTTCGTTGTTGAGCCATCGTGCCTCATCGGGATAGAGGTTTAGGTCAGTGATAAGGATAGTAGCCGTTTGTTTGCTTTTTTTGATCGTATCGATAATCTCTTCGAGGCGATCCATTACTTCGGCACCGTAGTTGGCGTTGTAGCTGAACATGGTGTGGGGCGTTTGTGCCATGACGAGTTGGCAGCTGTAACCGTCGAGATCGATGTGGGAGAGGTGGTAAAACGTTGTGGTCATGAATATCCTATTTAGTATCTAATGTGATGGAACCGAGTACTTCGAATTTCGCATTCGAATCGATTTCGGCGTGGGAGAGGGTGACGATGTCGAGGCTGAAGCGTTCATAAATCTCAGCCAACGGGCGGCGGAGTTTCGGATCGACGATAACGATGATAGGGGAGATCCCTTTTTGGAGAAGCTCGGTTGCTTTGAGGCTCGTTGCTTGGATAAGTCCGTTGATCTCACCGACATTGAGCAGCAGCTGGCGCGTGCCGTCACGCTCTTGCGATTTCTCCAGCATCATCTGCTCGCTCATCGTATCAAACGTAAGGAGTTTGATGACCCCATCAGGGCTGGTGTACGATTGGGTAATAATACGGGAGAGTTTTGCACGGACGTGTTCGGTGATAATATCGACGCTTTTGGTGTATTCGGCGACATCGGCCATCGTTTCGAGAATCGTGATCATATCTTTAAGAGGGACACGCTCGTGTAAGAGGGCTTTGAAAACACGTTGGATAAGACCGATATTAGCCACTTTAAGAAGATCATCCACCACAACAGGATAGTCGTTTTTGATTTTCTCGATAAGTGCTTGGGTCTCTTGACGGGTGAGGAGCTCTTCGGCGTGGCGTTTGATGAGTTCACTCATATGGGTTGAGATGACAGTAGCCGGATCGACGACGGTATAGCCGTTGATAATAGCATCTTCTTTGAGTTCCGGCACGATCCACAGAGCATCGAGCCCGAATGCCGGCTCTTTCGTCGGTTCTCCTTCTATTTCTCCCATTGCCATACCGCTGTCCATCGCGAGATAGCGATCGGGCTGAATAAGACCGTCACCGATATTGACCCCTTTGAGAAGGATTTCGTATTGGGTCGGTTTGAGGTGAAGATTATCACGGATACGTACCTGCGGCATCAAAAAGCCGAAATCGGAAGCGATTTTGCGCCGCATGGAACGGATACGCTCTAACAAATCTCCCCCCTGCGCACTGTCGGCCAAACGGATAAGCTGATACCCGAGGGTGAGTTCCAGCATCTCAATTTTGAGAATATCTTCGAGAGCCGCTTCTTCCTCTTTTGCGATCTCTTCGTTTGATTTTTTACGCGGTGCGGATGAGGCACCCCCTTCTGACGTTCCTGAAGCTCCGGCAGCAGGAGCGCCGGCTTTGTTGATGAGCGGTGCGGAGGTGAGGACGAGATCCCCTTTTTCGTATTTATACAGAGCGTATCCCAATCCGGCAAAAATAAGCCCTACAAACCCCAACGAGAAGGTCGGTAATCCCGGAACCGCAGCGAAAAGGAGCATAATGAACCCGACGATGATCATAACGCGGGCATTCCCCATCAGCTGGTTGATACTGCCCTCGGCGAAGTTTCCGCCCGTATCGCTGGAACCGCGAGTGATCATAATACCCGTTGCGGTAGAGATGATCAGCGCCGGTACTTGGGATACGAGACCGTCTCCGATCGTGAGGATGGTATAGGTTTGCGCACTCGCCCCTACATCGAGATCGAATTGGAAGATTCCGATCAAAAACCCGCCGATGATGTTGATGAGGGTAATGATGATCCCTGCGACCGCATCCCCTTTGATAAATTTGCTCGATCCGTCCATGGCTCCGTAGAAATTGGCATCTTGCAAAATCTCCGCACGGCGTCGTTTGGCTTCGGACTCTTCGATAAGACCGCTGTTAAGATCGGCATCAATCGCCATCTGTTTACCGGGCATCGCATCGAGGGTGAAGCGCGCTGCAACTTCGGCGACGCGGCCTGAACCTTTGGTGATAACCATAAAGTTGATTAAGACCAAGATAGTAAAAACGATCACCCCGATGACCATATTACCGCCGACGACAAAGTTTCCGAAACTGGTAACGATATCACTGACCGCTTCGGGTCCCTCGTGACCGTGACTCAAAATCATACGGGTCGTTGCGATATTAAGAGCCAGTCGAAAGAGGGTAATAACGAGCAAAAGGGTCGGAAAGGTGGTTAAATCGGTCGGTTTAGGGATATAAAGAGAGATCAAGAGTATAAGAACCGACAGTGCGATAACGACTGCAAGGAGAAAATCGAGCATTCCGCTTGGGAGGGGGACGATGATAATCGCCAAAATAGCCATAACGAAAAAGACGACACTAAGGTCGCGTGAGGCGAAAAGTGCCGATAATACCGTTTTTACGTCGGGTGTTCTATTCTTTGCTTTTGCCAAACATTACTCTTCTAATATAGCTTCGAGGGTCAGGATACCTAAAAAAGCGTCCACTTTCCCTTGCAATCGGTTCAGAAACGGCCACAAACCGCAACTCATCGCTTTGTTTGAGGGGCAATCTTCTTGGGAAGGGGAACAGCTAAATACCGCAGGACTTTTCCCCTCTGCCGCTTCCATCACTTCCAATACGGTAATATCGCGGCTGTGACGGGCAAGTTCAAATCCTCCGTTAACCCCTTTGTAGGAGTTGAGAATCCCTTGACGTGCAAGAGATTGGAGGATTTTTGCCAAAAAGCTTTTGGAAATATCGAGTTCGCGAGAGAGGGTATCCGCATCGAGAGGATGCCCCGCTTTGGCTAAAACGATCAGTGACAACAGTGCGTATTCACTCGCTTTAGTCATAAGCATCTAAAACATCCTCCGGTATTAAAAAGGTTATTATAGCTAAAAATAATTAGAGGCTACTGCTAGATAAATTTAGCGTAAAATAGAAAAAATTCCGCTATAATTCCGACCCTGCTTGAACGAATCGTCTTTCAAGTAAATTAACTACCCATCAGGAGGCTATTATGGCTTTAGATACGGCGAACAAAACGCAAATTATCAAACAATACCAAAGAACTGAAGGTGATACCGGTTCAAGCGAAGTACAAATCGCACTTCTTTCAACTCGTATCGCTGCTCTTACTGAGCACTTGAAAATTTTCAAAAAAGACCATTCATCACGTCTTGGTCTTTTGAAATTGGTTGGTCAACGTCGTCGTTTGATGCGTTATTTGAAACGTACAAACCGCGAAAGCTACAACAAATTGGTTGCTGATCTCGGTATCCGCGACAATATCTAAATCTTCTTCCCCGATTTTCGGGGATTTCTTCTTTAATCGCTACATTATTTAAATTTTCTTCTCTCTATAAAGATATACGCTACAATAATTCTATCTGTTACATTTTCCAACTCAAAGGAGAGGACAAATGATAGACGACAATCAAACACCTAAAAAGTCTAAATTCCCTATTCTGATACTGTTTAGTGTGATTACTATAACGGTTATAGCCGCGCTGCTGGTTTATTCAGAGTTTGAGAAAAGAGAGACAAAAGAGATGCAGGGGCTTTATCATACGAAAATAGAAACGATAAAAACCCACTTGAACGAAGGCAATTGTACCCAAGCCGCTTTTGAATATGCTGAGGCTAAAGTGATGCGGGAAGATATTGTCAGCAGAGGGCTCTATTACAGTATAAAATCTCATGCAAAGCAGGCCTATGAAATAGAGATAGCAGAGTGCTTTGCCAATCGCAAAGAGTTTGAGAACGCGATAGGGATGCTCCATATCGAAGAGAACAATGACCCTGATTATCTCTTGCGAGCCTCCGTAATTTTTAAAAACTCAGGGGATTTATCCACAGCTCAGAAAGCGAAATCAAAAGCAGAAGAGTATAATCATTAAACGTCGTGATGATAGTGTTCTAATACTCTTTTATACTCTTCATACACCTGTTTAGGGGTTATTGATGTTTTGTACATTTTCAGGATTTGACGGATAAAGTCGATAGGGTATTCGATCGACAACCCTGCATTACGCGCATAAATTTTGGCTAATGTTTCGTACATCCCCTCATACACTTCAGGCTCTTCTTTTTTGAGCCGTTCCAGATTCTCTTCGGCTTGAATCAGTTTTGCGTCGTTGAATTCGCCCCGTTCGTTGATTGTTTTACGAACTTCCACATACTCTTTGAGACTTTTGCGGTTGAGAACATAGTCGGTAAAGGTTTCGATGAGTGACATAATTACTCCTTAATGCATAAATCAATGCAATTATTGTACGCTCAGAGCGTAGCAACAGTGTAGCACGAATAATTTTGACTTAAATAATTTACAGACTAACCGATGTATAATAAACT
>NZ_MIBU01000236.1:0-1645 GCF_001830725.1 Sulfuricurvum sp. RIFOXYD12_FULL_44_77 | reverse complement strand
AATGAATCAACCCCTAAGGGGAAAGAGTATTTGTCGGGGTGGACCCCGTGGCGTATTAAACGGTATTGGTTTTATGGGATAGTCACCCTTATAGCTCTAGGTGCCCCGTGGATAACTATAGAGGGGAATCACCTTTTCTTGCTTAGTTTTGATAAACTCAAACTCCATTTGATGTTTATTCAGTTCGATATGCAAGAGCTTTATTTGATGCCGTTCTTGCTCATGATCCTTTTTATCGGGGTATTCGGTATTACCGTATTGGGCGGGCGGGTTTTCTGCGGATGGATGTGTCCTCAGACCATTTTCCGTGTCGTGTATCGTGATTTGATCGAAACGAAACTTTTGGGACTTCGAAAACGGATCAAAAACAAACAGCAAGAGCCTGATTACTCTAAGTTTGAGAATAAGGTAAAACGTCTGGTAGGTATTTTACTCTGGACAGGGTTATCTTTTATTGCAGCTGCGGATTTGATGTGGTATTTCGTGCCGCCTGAAGATTTCTTTGCCTATATTCAAAATCCGATGGAACATACGGTATTGATGGGAACAATTATCTCTATTGTCCTCTTTTTAGTCTATGACGTCATTTTCTTGCAAGAGAATTTTTGTGTTTATGTTTGCCCTTATTCACGTATCCAATCCGTTTTATACGATGATGATACCGTTATGGCCATCTATAACCCGAATCGTGGTGGAGATATCTACAATGAGAATAAAGAGAAAATGTTTATCAAACAAAATGATCTTCTCTCGGTCAATCCTAAAGCAGAGTGTACAACTTGCGAGAGCTGTGTAACGGTATGTCCTACTCACATCGACATCCGAAAAGGGCTTCAACTTGAGTGTATCAACTGTTTAGAGTGTGTTGATGCGTGTACCGAGGTTATGGGTAAACTTGGGAAGCCGAGTCTGGTAGAGTGGTCAAGTGAAAAAGAGACCCTTTATATGAAAGGTAAAACACACTATTTCCGTCCCAAAATTTTGGGCTATATGGCGATCTTGATAATCGTCAGTGTTATTTTAGGGATGATGGGAAGTAAAAAAGAGTATATGCTCCTTAACATCAATAAAGAGAACCGTTTATATTCTATTCATGAAAATGATGAGGGAAAAATACAAGTCGACAATGCCTATACATTCTTGTTGCAAAATACCCTGAACGAAGACCATGAATATTATTTCGATATTGTTGCTCCTAAGGGAATGGAAGGAAAAATCAAAATCGGTGAACCTGAAAAACCGTTCAAGGTAAAACCGGGCATTGTTAAGAAAAAAGTCGTTGTTCTCTATACCGATGAAATGTTAGTGAATGATGAACGTAAAGATACCGTTATTCCGATTACCATCAATGCGTATGCCGTAGATGCAAAAGATAAAGTAACCGTAACACGACAATCAACCTTTACTTTCCCGCGTGCCGATTTATTAAAAGACGAAGAGGATGATAAAGAAGAGGATTAATCCTCTTCTCTTCACCTCCCCCTTTCCCCTCGTAATCTACCTTTTATAGTACAATACCCTCCATGAAAAAAATAGCAATTATCGGCGGCGGTGCAAGCGGTTTAATGGCAGCCCTATTTGCGGCACGCTCCGGAGCAAATGTCACTATTTATGAACATAACAGTAGCGTGGGCAAAAAGATATT
>NZ_MIBU01000235.1:0-7084 GCF_001830725.1 Sulfuricurvum sp. RIFOXYD12_FULL_44_77 | reverse complement strand
TCACGTACTAAACTCACATCTCTCCTGATATCGTACATTAGTCGGTATAAGTTCTCTGCACGCTCTTGTGCTTCATGGTCGATAGGGCTAAGGGTCTCATTTTCAAATTCTTCAGCAATAAGAGCGATTTTTTCAAATGCAGTTTTATACGGCATTTCACGTGACGAGAGTCGATTTAGAAAGCTACTGTATCGAGTGGATCCGATAGGGCGGATAAGCTCATCGATATGGCTGCGTAAAAAAACATCTTCATCAATTTTAAAATAATTCATCAACGAAGTGACGAATTGAGTACGGATTTGATCTTCGGTCGGTCGGTTTTGCATAAATAAAGTATATCACGATGATCTTTAGAGTAGTGTTAGGGCAAAAATAAGGTAAAATGTTAGCGGGTATTTGTGAAAGTACCCTAATCCGCCAGAAGAGGCTCCCATCCTAACATTCGACCATACTATTATCCCCGAAGGCGATGCAGAACTCGGCGATAATCTTTTATATTATGACTACAACATTGACCATCTTCTCTCCCTTGAAGCGAAAGGGCTTACGATGGAAGACGAAGGGTACATCAGTGCGTTTCGTTCTTTTGAGGGGGAAGTGTATGAGAACTATATCTATGAAAAGCTTCTCCGCTACGCCGCCAATGAGCCGCGCATCAAAAGCTTTATCATTAAAGGGCCGCATAAACACCGTACCCGCGCCCAAAGTGATGCCCTCTCGGTAAGCTGGAAAGGGCAGATTATCTACCGTGCCCGTCACAAAGAGATCGGTGAATTCGACGGACTCCTTTTCACTGATAAAGAGCTCTATTTTGTCGAGATGACGTTGGTTAAATCGGTGAGCAATCTCAAAAAACGACTTCGCAAAAAACGGGCTTTGCTTGAAGTTCTTTTCCCCCGTTATAACGTTAAAGCACTGCTAGTTCTCAACGAAGGGGCGACAGGAACGTCTGACCTTCCTCCGTATGCCTCGGTATGGCTGACAAAACCGTACAGTGCACGCCATATTTTGGAACGTTTGAGTTCCAAGTCCGAGCGTGCCCCGATGATTCGGATCGAGAGCAGTAAAATCGCTCATGCAGAAGAGTTGAAAGTTGCGGCCTTCAAATACTATGCAACCCTCTCGTGGATGCTTCGCTCTCTGCGCGGGAAAGATCCAATCGATTTGGAGTTTTTCCGCCGTGCCGCAACACAGCGCTATCACGATATTTATACTAAAGTGTATGTCGGATACCTCGCCGTCGAAGATTTCAAAATCCTTGCACCTGATTTGAGCTGGAACGGCTCCAACGCATCACGTGTTGTCGTCGCAATCGAGAAAGATCACTCCGGCGGCTACTTTTTGACCTATTTTGTCCGTCACAGCTCTAAAAAGCTGGATAACGTGGTACTCGGTTCGGGGGGAAGTAAAGTAGCGAAAAAAGATCCGTTCGGAATTACCCTCACCGAAATGAATCATTTGGATAAAGTGATGGATGATACTTTTCTCCTCACTCTCGAGCAACATACGAAACTCGAAAACGTGTTGAGCAAACTGACCCATTAAAGTTTATTAACCGTTAATTATCCTTTTTTCACCTATACTTTCGTCATATTATTAGGTATAAGGGATTATTATGAAAAAGGTTATCATTTTACTATTCGTGACATTAACTCTCTGGGCTGCCCCCTATAAAGTAGGCCAATCGGTAATGCCGCTTGATTTGAGTGATCAGTTCGGTAAGCGTGTTGCCCTTAAAATGATGCCGAAAACGCTGATTATGGCATTCGAAAAAGGGACGGGTGCGACGGTTAACGAATATCTTACCGCTCAAGAAAAAGGGTATTTGGCAAAAAACAAAGCGGCGTTTGTTGCCGATATCAGCCAAATGCCGAAATTTATCACCGAGAGTTTTGCTTTGCCGAAAATGCGTAAATATACCCATACGGTACTGCTGATCCAAGATGAAGTACAGGGGCTTAATTTCCCGTATCAGGAAGATAAGATTACCGTGATGAAATTTCGGGGAAATTTCTTGACCAAAGTAGAATTTATCGAAACGGCCGTTGAACTTAAAAAAGCGATTGAGCAGTGATTACCCCTATCAAAGCTCTTCGTAAAAATCGGTTTAAAACCGCCCTTATTTTTATCAGTATGAGCGTTTCCATTGCCGCTATTTTTCTTATTAGTGCTATATCGGGGGGCGTCGTAAGTATGTACAGTGCGATGCTTAAAACCGACGGTGATATTATTGTCACTCAAAAAGGGATTGCCGATACTTTTTTCAGTGATATTAACCGTTCCCTCAGTGTTTCTATAGAAAAGATGGAGGGGGTTAAAGAAGCCAGTGCTTTGATTTTGGGTGCCGCACCCGTTGATCCTCTCCCGATTGTCGGGATATACGGGGCAAGTGAGAACCGGTATAAAAGCTATGCTCTCAAGCAGGGTACGTATCCCAAATCGGGCGAAGTGATGTTAGGGTCTAAAATCTATGAAACGCTCAAAAAACCGACCAAAATCGCTCTTTCAAAAAAAACATTTGTCGTAAGCGGTGTCTTTAAAAGCCGTATCGGATTTGAAGACGGCGGGGTTGTTATGAATCTCACCGATGCGGGAGAGCTGTTTCATAAAAGTGCCTCTATCTTTTTGATCAGCTTGGATGATCTGGGCAAAAGCGATGCAATCGTTGCGGAGATTAATAGTCTCAGCAGTGAAATCGAAGCAAAAACGACTGAGAGTTTTATCGATTCGTACAACCAATTCAAGATCATCAAAACCAGTTCCGATGTGATCGGAGCTATGGCTTTTTTAATGGGGATACTGGGAATTGTAAGCATGATGAGCATGGTAGTGAATGACCGTAAGGGGGAGTTTGGAATTATGCGTTCCATCGGACTCTCTTCGGGGACGATTATTGTGAAGCTCTTAAGTGAAACGCTGATTATTGCCATTCTTGCCTACACTGTGGCACTTGGGGCTTCGCTGGGCATATTGGAGATGATTGAGCATGCCGATAAGTTTCAGGGGTACATCAACGGTGAGATAACCGCAGCGTTGATGATTAAGGTCTTTATTGTTTCCGTTACGATGGCATTATTCGGAACCTTGCTTCCTGCCGTGTATGCTTCTCGCATCGACCCGATGAGCTTAATTCAAAGAGGTGGTGCATGAAAATCGAGGCACTGGGGCTGGAACATTTTTACGGCCATGAAAAAGTATTGAACGGTGTTGATATTGAGATTCTACCGGGGAGTTTTACCGCGATTATCGGGGAGAGCGGAAGCGGGAAAACAACTGTTCTCTCTATCCTCTCGACGCTACTGCAGCCATCATTGGGAAGCGTTCGATATGACGGTAAGCTTCTCCATGAACTCGGAAATATTGACCATTTTCGTCAGCATAACATAGGGTTTGTGTTTCAGTTCCACTATCTTATCTCCTATCTGACATTACGCGAAAATATCGCGTTGGCGGCATTGGATAAGACCTTGATCGATCCGTTAATGGGAAGTTTGGGGATTGAACGGTTAGGGAAACGCTACAGCGATGAGGTCTCAGGAGGAGAGCGGCAGCGTGCCGCGATCGCCAGAGCCTTGATCAATCACCCCTCAGTCGTATTTGCGGATGAACCGACAGGGAATTTGGATACGAAAAATGCACTGGGGGTGTATGAACTCTTTAGAGAGTTTTCGCATAGTGGGACAGGATTCGTCGTAGCGTCGCATGATAAAAAGATAGCCGACTACGCAGACGTTATTATTGAGATGGAGGATGGCATTGTTAAACAAATTCATAAATGATGAGCTTCCCCTCGCCTTTTTGTGGCTGATTCTCGGACTTTTTGCGGGGTTGGTCTATGCGGTAGAGATGGTGGGGCTGGACGGCTCTATGACACTCCTCTCCCCTGAGCGTGCGCGATCACTCCATATTTCGCAGATGCTGTACGGATTTTTCCCGTTGATCCTCTCGCTGCTCCCCTTTGCACTGTTTCAAAAAGAGGGGGTGCTCTCCGAAACCGCAATTGAGCATTTACGCCGCTATTTTGTCGTTTGGAATCTCTTCTTGCTCTTTATGTCTATGGCATTGCTGTTTGGAAATATTCGGGGATTGCCGTTTTACGATTTCCCCTATCAGCTCAATTTCCTTCTCGCTTTTAGCGGTCTGTTTTATCTTCTCGCCCTTGTGGATGCCTTGCGCCGCTATGAAAAACGCCCTTTGTGGGTTAATGTCTCGCTTGTGGCGGTTATCGCAGCACCCATCGCGTTGGTGGTATTGATGAACCCTGATTACGGTCAGGTGGAGCAGACCCTTGTGGGGCCGCATGGCGATAATACATTGGGGATGAGTTTTACCCTGATTCCGATCTATTATCTGTTGATTAAACTGGTAGCGACGCAGGAGTTTAAACCTCGCTGGCATTGGTTGTGGATCGTCCCACTTGCTGGCTATGCTCTTTCTCTCATTATCCGTAATTTTTTTCACAGTTTGAGCTACAGTGAAGAGTGGTTTTTTCAGTATTTAACGCTGTTGTACCTCCCTTTGTTGTGGGTATGGCTACGTGATGCGGGGGTGAGTTTTAAAACGAATCCGTATCTGATCTTCTCGATCGGCGCGTTTATTTTTGTCGATCTTCAGGGGAATTTTCTCTTTATCCCTGAAATCCGCGCCTTGATCCACCGTAATGATTTGGTTGTAGGACACGCTCACATTGCAATGGGGCTAGGGGTGGCATTTATGGCACTTGCTATTCTCCATCATCTTTTGCCGAATCTGTTTCGTCGTGTGTATGCGGTGATCTGGACGGTGTTGATGGCGCTGATGGCACTTGTTCTCACGATAGCAGGGATTATCGAAGCGGGAGGATTCACCGCAGCTGTAGAGCCTTTTTTGAGCCTTAGAGCATTGATCGGTGCATTAGTGGTGGGAATGGTGCTATGGATTACCTATGAGCGGATTCGATTCCGCCTCGATTCCCCGCTGAAGTTTTACCATCTGAGCGGTTTGTTGAGCGATGCGGGGGGCGGGGTGATCCTTATCCTCGGCGGTGCGGCACTTTTTCCTCTGCTGGGGTTTAGCTTTAGCGGAACGTATGAGTATATTGTATTTGCTTTTATGATCGGGACGGGATTGATGCACTGGTATGGAATCCACAGCGATCCACACCGCTTTGCAGAGCTTAGTGCGAGTGTACGTGCCATTTGTGCTTCGGTATTTGCCGCACTTTATATGGTGGGTACCATGGATGGAATTGCCCTTTTGGTGGCGTTTTACGATGGGCTATTTGCCCTGTTCTATTGGCTGGTCTTGCGAGGTAGAGAGTGAATCTTCTCGTCATTGTCCTCAGCTCACAGCTTCTTTACTATCTCCTTATTGCACAAACGGGAGTCGTGGGGGTATTTGATTCCCATATTCACGACCTCTTTACCCTCCCCATCGGCGGAGTGATAGGGGCACTGTTCAGTGCATTTTGGCGTCACCATATCCTGAAACATGAGCTTTCATTTTTATTCGGTATCCAAATTATGATTTCATGGTTTTATCCCAACTACTCGCTGGGAATGCTCTTGGCCCTTGGTTTTGTCGTCGGTTACACAACGCCGTTGCTTCTTTATATTTTCAAGTCTCAGAGCAAGCTACAGTTATCGTTAGGAATGGCGATTTCGTATGCGGTGGGGACGGCTCTTTATACCTATCCGTTTGAAGAACGCGGTATGATTGCGATTCTTTTTCCCCTTATCTCCATTGGTGCGTTATATTTTGCGAAACTCAAATTGACACGTACGAGTGAAAAAAAACCGTTTCATTGGCCGACGCTCGGGGTGATGATGCTTTGGATTTTTGCCGATTCGGCACTTTTTGAGACCCTTAGCCGATCGGGCAGTATGGATATTTGGAGTCAGTATACACTGCTTATTATTACTGCTCATTTAGCGGGAGTTTATGCCGCCTTTCGCTTTGGCGGCGAGTTAATGAGTCAAACCCGTCTTATTTGGGTTCTGTTTGTGCTGAGCTATCTTTTGTATTGGATACAAGAGCCGATTTTGTTGGCTATTGTCTATCCGATTGCCATTTCGTATTATAATGTTTTGTTGTTTCAAGCACTGATACGTTTGGCGGATATACGTCTTATCGGACTATCGATGATCGGTGTCGGCTGGATAGCGGCATCAGCGGCCAACGGCATTGCTTTGCACAACGAGATTTGGATAGCGGCAGTTATTTTAACTCTTTTCGCATTGGTGTACCCATTTTATTTTAGGAGAATTACATGAAAAAAATAGTGAGTTTGGCGGCGGTTTTATTGGCTGCCTCCGCATTTGCGGGCAATTTGGCATTTGAATCGGGAAGCATAAAAGCCCATACCGAAGTATTCGGAGACAGCTCAATTGATCCGACTGCCAAAAAAGCAACATCGCATTTGTCAATGGATGCGGCTCCCGCAACGTTAAAAGGGACGATTGAAATCTCTATGTCTGATTTGATTAGCGATAACAAAAAGCGTGATACCAATATGCAAGAGACATTGGAATCATCTACTTTCCCTAAAGCGGTGTTTGAAGTCAAAGAGGTTGTGGCTAAAGGGGGAGATAACGTTATCCTCAAAGGGGCGATGAATCTTCATGGTGTCACGAAACCGATGAGTTTTGAGGGGACGGTGAGCGAAGAAGCTTCTAAAGTCCGTATCAAAGTCAAAAGCAGTATGAAAATGACCGATTTTGGGATCACTCCGCCGAAAATGGTTTTTTTAGTCGTACGTGATCAGGTCGATTTGAATGTGGATGTCGTTTTAAAACGATAAATTTCTCCGACACGGAGGATTTTAGATTCAAAGGGATACTTTTTTGCACCGATCAGCTCTTCAAACCATTCGATCGGTTCATCTAAAGTATCATCAGCGAGCTTGAATGTTCCATAATGGATAGGAATCAGGGTTTTCACCCCTAAATCGTCTGCTACTTGGAGTGCTTCGAGGGGTGAAATATGAAAATGGCGCATGATCGGCTCAGGTCGGTACGCTCCGATCGGCAAAAATGCTTCATCGATATCAAATCTCTCTTTTATTGCTTTAAAATGTTCTCCCATCGCACTGTCACCGCTATGATAG
>NZ_MIBU01000234.1:0-5144 GCF_001830725.1 Sulfuricurvum sp. RIFOXYD12_FULL_44_77 | reverse complement strand
TTGGTGGTGGCGTTGTTATCTAAATAGACTCGTTTCATTGTTTGTCCTCATATGTCGGATAGTATGAAGAGAGAATGCAAGATTTGTTCGAGAGGGGGGAAGCCGTATCAAAAAAGGCTTTATAACGATAGTGCTATAATACATAAAAATAACGCTTGATGCTACTACGCAAAATCGGGCTATAATTTTAAATCTTGCTAGAGGATGGACTATGATCTCAAAATTGAATATTCTCGATTTTCTTTCAGATCATAAAGAGACATTACACGAGCGTTTCGGTGTCACTCAAATCGGATTATTCGGGAGTTACGCACGAGACGAAGCCAACGAAGAGAGCGATGTGGATATTGCCGTCGAGATCGATGCCCCTAACAAATTTAGAAGTTTTTTCGGATTGAAACACTATTTAGAAACCAATCTCTACCCTAAAATCGACCTTGGGATCGAAAGCACTTTGAAGCCGATTGCTAAAGAGTTCGTGAGCAAAGAGATCATTTATGTCTAAACGCGATTATTATCTCTATGTCAGCGATATGATCGAATCGATTGAAGCGATAGAGAGTTATGTGAGAGGGCTTGATTTCGAGGGATTTTTGAATGATCGAAAAACCTACAGTGCGACATTACGGGAATATATTGTGATCGGTGAAGCGATCAACGCGATTATCGATCTGTTAGAAAAGCGTTTTCCCGATTATGAGTGGCGATTGGTAAAAGATTTTCGCAATTTCATCGTTCATGAATATTTCGGAGTCGATCCGAGAATCGTGTGGGATTTGACGACACAAGAACTACCGATTTTAAAAGCAAAAATAGAGCTTTTGGATCACTCGGATTTTTCAGAACTTTAATTATGAAAAGAGAACAAGAAGCCTCACGCCTCAGCGTGCTCTTCTTTGTAAACGTAGATAGGCTCATTATCCGGATTGTCGATGACCGCTTCGGTGATGGTGACGCTTTGGAGATTCTTCTTCGACGGACAGCTAAACTGCAACGGAAGCATTGCCTCCTCAATAATCCCACGTAACCCACGTGCACCGACACCGCGATCGATAGCCTTTTGCGCGACCGCTTCGAGGGCTTTATCTTCAAAATTCAACTCGATACCGTCCATGTCGAACAATGCTTGGAACTGTTTGATAAGGGCGTTGTCCGGCTCTTGGAGAATTTGGATCATTTGATCTTTGGTGAGTTCCCCCAACTGTGCCACGACGGGGATACGTCCGATAAATTCGGGGATCATCCCGTAATGGACAAGCGCTTTGGCATCGATTTTCTTCGGCTTGGCATCGGCGGCGGCACTTTTGCTGAATCCCACTTTGTTCGTTTTTTTTGTATGGGTATCGGGGACGAGACCGACAAAGGCTCCTCCGCAGACGAAGAGGACGTGAGAGGTGTTAAACAATACCGTTTCGGTGGTAGAGTTTTTACGGCTCCCTTTTACGGGAACGTACACTTCGGCACCCTCTAGGATTTTGAGCAACCCTTGCTGTACCCCCTCGCCTGAGACATCGCGACCCATCGTGGAGCTTTCCCCTTTGCGGGCGATTTTGTCCACTTCATCGATGTAGATGATTCCCCGTTGTGCGAGTTCGATGTCGTAGTTCGCGGCGGCGAGGAGGCGGCTGAGGATGCTCTCGACGTCTTCACCGACATAACCCGCTTCGGTAAGTGCGGTGGCATCGGCAACGGCAAAGGGGACTTGCATGATTTTAGAGAGCGATTTGGCGAGTAAAGTTTTACCGCTTCCCGTCGGTCCTACGAGCATAATGTTCGATTTTTCAAGTTCGACATTATTGTAGATCGGGTTTTCGATCCGTTTGTAGTGGTTATAGAGGGCGACGGCGAGCACTTTTTTCGCGTCATATTGACCGATGATGTATTTGTCCAAAAACTCGACGATTTTCTCAGGAGTCGGAAGCTGCTGCTGCATCGCGGAGCGCTGCTCGTAACGTACCTCTTTTTGGAGTATTGCCGAGCAGGTGGTGACACACTCGTTACAGATATGGGTCGTCTCGGAAGAGAACATTTTTTTCACTTCGCTTTGCTTTCTCCCGCAAAATGAACACGATTTTTCAGTACTCATCAGACATCCTTAGAGGTGAATTTTGTGAGGATTTCATCGGCTAGACCAAATTCGATTGCCTGCGAGACTTCCATATAATTGTCGCGGTCGGACTCTTTTTCAATCACTTTGGTACTTTTACCCGTTGCCTCGGCAAGGATCACGTAGAGGCGGCGTTTGAGGTTCAGGATATGTTTGGTATGGATCTCAATGTCGCTCGCCTGACCTGAATAGCCTCCGAGAGGCTGATGGATCATCACTTCAGCATTTGGGAGCATATAGCGATGCCCTTTTTCGCCGCAGGTAAAGAGTACCGCCGCCATCGACGCGACAAGCCCCATAGCGTAGGTATGAACAGGGGCGTTGATGAGATTCATAGTATCTAATATGGCTAATCCCGCCATCACCGAACCGCCGGGTGAACTGATATACATATGGATCGGTTCATCAGGGTCCATGGCCTCCAGATAGAGCAGTTGGGAGACGATAACCCCCATCATATGATCATCTATCGCTTCGGTGATCACGATAACACGATCTCCGAGGAGTTTGGAAAAGAGGTCAAAATAACGCTCTCCACGCGGTGAAACATCTTTGACGGTTGGAATAAACGGCATACGAGGCTCCTTATACAAATGCTTTGATGAATTCAGGAAGCGACATAGGGATCACTTCAATATGGTGTTTTTCGATGAACTTTTTCTCTTTTTTACCCAGCTCTTTGTCGGTGATGACATAGCCCCCCTCTAAATCCAGACTCAGTTCGTTGGCCACCATACGGTCGGTATCACGGTCGAACGACGTTCCCAAAAAGAGGTATTTTTTCGCTTTGCGGTAAGTTTTGAGGATCTTCGGAACGGCAAATCCCCCCATCGCTTCGGTGAGCCAATCGACGTAATCGGCGTCAGAGATGACGAAGGTTGGATTGGGAAGGGGTGAGCCCATCGGTTTAAAGAGGATTTTCTCAGCCGTTTCGAGCACTTCGTCATCGACTAAAAAATATTTTTGGTTTTCAACATCGTATTCGTACACTTCATAACGGTTCAAATGACCCATGATCCGTGATTTACCGATGATAAGACAGTGCGGAGTGTAGGCTAAGAGTTCTTGAAATTTGGTGTCACGGTTCGTATCGACAATGTAGCGCGGGGACATATCGGCTATCGCTTTGTGCAGCGGGGTGGGTTCGAATGGTTTTGTATAGATATGGGTCATAAGCTGTGTCATATACTCAACCCCGCGACGCTGTTCGAGATGCATCGCGGCACGGGAGTATTCGAACATAAGGCGCGGTGACATCGCACGTCCCCCGTTCATCGCCAAAATAAGCGAATCGCTATCATGCGGGACAGCTTCTCCCTCTTTGGTTAGTATTCCCTCAAACACCCCTAACCCGAAGTAGGGGATCGTGGTCTGATTCCGCAACTCTTTTTTGATCGTCTCTATTATGGTGTCCATCGTGATCCCTTGTGGAGCTTTGGAAAGTAAGATGCATTTTATGTTCTTATACGAGGGAGATCAAATCGTATTTAATCCGCTTGACACCTAAATAAACTTATACTTCCCATACTATTTACGAGGAACTTCTATGCCATTTTCACAACTCGGACTTTCACCTTTGCTTCACCGTGCGGTGAGCGAAGAGGGCTACACTGAGCCAACCGCTATTCAGGAAAAAGTGATCCCTCTTGTCTTAGAGCACAAAGACGTACTTGCCCGTGCGCAAACGGGAAGCGGCAAAAGTGCCAGTTTTGTCTTGCCGATTTTACAGCTTTGGTCGGCAACGCGCGGCGAGGGGAAAGGGAAGATCAAAGCCCTTATTCTCACTCCGACGCGGGAATTGACGCTACAAGTGGCTCAGACGTTTGAGAGTATGGGAAAATATCTTCCGATAAAACCGAAAGTGGTGAGTGTCATCGGAGGTGAGAGTATCGGTGATCAGCTCTACGCAATACAACAAGGGTGCGACATTCTTGTCGCAACATCGGGGCGATTTCTCGACGTTTTGAAAAAAAAGCAGATGAATTTGTCGCATTTGGAATTTTTTGTCCTTGATGAGGCCGACAAAATGCTCGACCTCGGATTCGCTGAAGAGCTGGAACTGATTTTAGAAGCTATCCCCTCACAGCGTCAAAACCTGCTCTTTTCCGCGACCTATCCGCCAAAGATGGAGATGATCGCCTCTCGCATCACCCAAAACCCGATCCATATCTCTATAGAATCAGAGATGCCGACCGTACAGAGTATCCAACAGCGGGTTATCGAAGTGAATCCCGAAAATCGGGGTCCTTTGTTGAGACATCTTCTTGAGAGTGAAAAATGGGAGCAGGTGTTGGTCTTTATGGCGAATAAACGAGCCTCGGATAATATCGCCGCGAAATTTCGCAAATACGGATTTTCGGCCGACTCGTTTAACGGCGATCTCCTCCAAGAGGATCGTAGGTATGTATTGGAGCAGTTCAAAGCGAAAAAAATCCGTATCCTCTTTGCTACCGATATCGCCGCACGGGGACTCGACATTGACGACATAACCTGCGTTATCAATTTCGATCTTCCCCGCTCTCCGGCTGATTATATCCACCGTATCGGACGGACGGGTCGTGCGGGGAAATCGGGTCTGGCGATTTCGTTTATCGGATTCGCTGAACGGGATCATTTTAAATTGATCGAAAAACGCTCCTCTATTAAGCTACCGCGTGAGCAGATCGAGGGGTTTGAACTCGCAGGAACTCCACCGCCCAAAGTCAAAGGCCCCGATCCAATCAAGGGAAAAGGGAAGAGCAAAAAAGACAAAGCGCGTGAACTTGCCGCCAAAAATGCAGGAAACCGATGAATAGCCTAAATGATCTACTTTCCCAAAAGACGGGACTCACCGCCAAAACCGTTACCAATATTCTAAAACTCCTCGAAGAGGGTTCCACCATCCCTTTTATCGCCCGCTACCGCAAAGAGATGACAGGCGGTGCTACGGATGAACAGTTGCGTGAGTTTGAGAGCATCTACGGCTATTCGAAAAAACTGCTGGATCGTAAAGAGGAGGTAGCACGTCTCATCGCAGAGCGCTCGGAGTTGAATAACG
>NZ_MIBU01000233.1:0-7180 GCF_001830725.1 Sulfuricurvum sp. RIFOXYD12_FULL_44_77 | reverse complement strand
GATTATTTAACTTTTTCCATAACTTTATTTCGTCCACTCTCTTTGGCTTGATAAAGCGCTTGATCGGCTCTGTTGATCATTTCATCGACTGATTCATCATCATAATACTGTGTGACTCCGATACTGACAGTCACTTTCTCCACTATAGAAAAATGATTTTCTGCAATTTTTGTACGTAACCGTTCTGCTAAAACTTTAACTTCGTTTATCGTTGTATTCGGACAAATTATTATAAACTCCTCTCCGCCCCAACGGAATGGATAATCGCTTGTTCGTAAGACCTCCCGTATAATACGGGTAATCTCTTTCAAAATAATATCACCCGTATCATGACCGCATGTATCGTTGATTTTTTTGAAAAAATCGATATCCATATAAATAAAAGAGATCAGTGTGTTTTGACGTTTTCCAACAGCAATTTCACGCTGAATAATATCATCAAATCTGAGACGGTTGTAGAGACCTGTCAATGGATCGGTCTGCGCGACATACTCAAGCTTCTTTTCCATCATTTTACGCTGTGTCATATCGATAGCGGTTCCAAGCCCTGTCCATTTTCCTTGAAACTTTACCACCGAAATAGCAATATAAAACCATCGTACTTCTCCTGATTTCGTCACAATTTTCAAATCTTCGTAAACGATTTGATCTTGTAACTCTCCTTTCAATCTAGCCTCTACACGTCCTTCTATGAACTCTCGTTCTTCTGCCGTAACAAGATCCATAGGTGTCATGCTTTGAAGCTCATCGAACGTATATCCGGTCATTTTAGTAAATGCCTGATTGATATAGAGAAAGGTTTCCCGATAGAGGAAGATACCTGCTAGCGCACTTTCTGTCAGTGTCTTAAAGAGAATTTCGCTCTCCTCAATCATACGATGAAGTTTTAGCATCTCCTGCTGGTCTTTGATACGATCGGTAATATCTATAATATTCACGACAAGATGCTCTTTTCCGAGATAGAGCATTTTTTGAATACGCGCTTCCACATCGTATTCAGTTCCATCTTTACGGCAATGTTTTGTCTCTATGGTTAATAACGGTGTTGTCCCATCAAGCAGAGGTTGAATGAGTTTGCGAAATTCTTCAGTGCTATATTGTGGTTTAATATCCGGAGGAGTCATTTTTGAGAGTTCCTCCATGGTATAGCCGATATTATGCAAGGCACTCGTGTTCGCATAGAAAAATAGTAATGTTTCCGGATGAAAGATATAGATTTCATTCAGGCTTTTATCAATCAAGTTCCCCAATGATTCGAGAGAATGTTTATTTTGAATTTCTTGTGTAATATCGCTGTAAACAGCCATAATATGACCATTATCCAAGCGTGACACATCATTAGATCGCCATCCTTCTCGAAGCTCGTCTCTATAGTAACCAGCTTCAAAATGTTCTGCTTCACCCGTCTTGTAAACCCGTTCAAGTACCTCAAGTAACCCAAATTCTCTTACTCCGGGAAAAACATCTTGTACTTTTTTACCTATAATATTTTCACGTATAACACTATCCGTTTTTTGCGCTTGAAGATTCAAATCGACAAATAAAAAGTCACCATTCTCGTAACGGTAAAGTGCAATGTTTATAGGTAAAGAATCGATTGGAATCATAATAGAACTCCTACTTTCTTTAATATTTTTATTGTTGGAAATAAAACAGTGCATTTATCAGTAAGTAATAAAAATTATTATAGCTTTTTTTTTAAATATAGTCTTAAAAAAGTATGTTTTAGCTACTTTATCTTTATAGTGTCAAAAATGCAACACGGATGCAACAGTATAGAGCTACTATTTTATGAATATAAAAGTGTTTTATGACTTTTTTGTGACTGAAAGTCCCTAAAATACTGACTTGGGTTATTTTTAATTGAACTTAATATTTTTGAGTCAATGAATATAACCTTTGCTTCTACTACAAATGTGATATACAATCATGTTATGCATTAGAACAATCAAAAGGGGGAGTATGTCTTTTATTGATAAAAGAAAAATTACATTTGAAGAAAGAGTAGAAATTTATAAAGCTCTTGGTAATAAAACAAGACTTGAAATTTTCGAACAAATATTATTGAACGTTGATAAAAGTATTCATGAGAACAGGATGATGTGCATAACCGATATTGCAGCATTGTTCACCTATTCTATGCCAACTATCTCAGCACATGTTGACATACTCAGATCAGCGGGCTTGATCAAGAGTTATAAAGAAGGAAAAAAGATCTATATCGATGTCGATATCGAAAAATGTAAAAAAATCTATGAAGCATTTAATACATTGATTTTGTCTTATGAAGAAAAGAAATTGAAACAGATTTAATTAAAACTGATTTTCAAAAACTGCGTAAACCTACACCTCTAAAAAATACAAAAATATTCAATAAAGTAACTTTTTTTATTATATTAAGTCAATTAGCTAACTGATTAAGTGAGATTTTTCATTCCTTTTGCTATGCTGTAAATCAAATTTAATCATAGGCTCTATATGCAAAATATCTTTATTGGAAGACAACCTATTATTGATCTGTATGGAAATATCCATGGCTATGAATTATTGTTTCGCCAGAGTTTTGATAATTATGCAGCACCAATTTCTTGTAATACTCAGGCTACATGTCGTGTTTTGGTCAATTCACTCAACAACTTCGGTTCACGCAAACTTCTCGGAAAACATTTTGGTTTTATTAACATCGATCATACTTTTTTTGATACTCCTCTTTTTAATGCTATACCCGCTGATAAATTTGTATTGGAAATTTTAGAGAATACTTTTATTGATGATGCGTTTGTAGTTCAAGTAAAAAATCTCAAAGAGCAAGGGTATACCTTCGCATTGGACGATATGGATCTAAGTGATGAGATGATTAAACGTTTTGAACCTTTATTTGGCTATTTGTCGTATGTTAAAATCGATCTATTCACTGCAAGCAAAGAAAAAATACATGAAAAAATTAATATATTTGAAGCGTATGAGGGGATTAAGCTTCTTGCCGAAAAAGTGGAAACCATTGAGGAATATGAGTATTACAAAAAATTTGGATTTAGCTATTTCCAAGGCTATTTTTATGAAAAACCTACTGTTTTTACACAAAAAAGATTTGACCCATCTCATCACGTACTTTTAGAAGTGATTGCATTGATAGATGATAATGCAGATATCAAGGAGCTGGAAGCCAAACTGCTAAATTGCCCCTATTTGATTATAAATCTCTTGAAATACATCAATTCGGTTGAGATAGGGGCAAAAGAGCCGATTTCCTCACTTCGACATGCGATGACGTTGCTCGGAAGAGCATCGTTAAAACAGTGGATTTTGTTATTTCTCTATGCCGATGCCACCGGATCAATGTTTTCGGAACCTATACTTTTATCCGCACTGTTTCGGGCAAAAATGATGAGTTGCTTGGTTTCTTGTATGAATTCTCCTATCCATGATGAAGCATTTTTAACCGGCTTGCTCTCTTTGTTTGATGTGATGATGGCTTTACCGATGAAAGAGGTACTTTCCGGTGTTCATTTGAATGAGTTGATTGTATCCGCATTAATCGATAAAGAGGGAAGGCTCGGGGAGATGCTTGAATTGGTAATCTCTATTGAAGAAGAAAATTTTAGCAACATTCAAGAGCAAATAACAAAATTGAATCTTGATGAAGATAAATTAAATATGATGGCGACGGAGAGCTACAATTGGTCCAATGATTTTTATGAAGAACATTTTGCGACATAATTTTTATACTAAAATGGGTACCTGAGATATAATACTGCTCTCATAGAAACCAAAGAGGAGTTACAAATGAACGAACAAATGCTAATAGAACTTCAACACCATATATCTCAAGTTGTCGGTGATCATACGGCAAAAATGGCGATGGCGCTCAACAACTATGTCCTCGATACTTCCGCATCAACTGCGATCTACGCTATCGAAAAATCAACGGGCAACCAACTCTCCAACGACGAAAAAGATAAAATCTTAGCTTCTATTATGAGTGCGATGGACGGAAAACTCGAAATGTACATTAAACAAGCCTACGGTGCCGAGTGATTCTTAAAGAGTAAAATGAGGTAACGTTTCGGTTTTAGGAATAGATTTTGCTTACTTGAAGCATATTATTCGTGCAAGGAACCGTTATGGGTATCGCTTTCTATAGTGTTTATTCTGCTATATTTGAATACATTGAAATCTTCAGTGAAGTATGGGCTGATAGACTTTTTTAGGGTATCAAGATAATACAGAGGCAGATCAGGATGGATTTTACGATAAAAGAGAGTACATTGGGTGTGGATTCTCCGATCATTAAGCCTAATCCTGAGTTTTTGAATCAAGTAGGGGAAGAACGTTTTCGCCAGCTGGTGGACGATCACTATGAAAATATCGCTCACAGTGATATTGCTTTTATGTTTCCGGTTGAGTATGAAGATGAGTTTGCGAAGGTCAAGAAACACGCAGCCGATTTTTTCATACAGATTTGCGGCGGTCCCGATTATTTTGCGCAAACCCGAGGAGATCCAAGGATGCTGGCACGTCATCAGCGTTTTCGGATTGATGAGAGAGGTCGTCAGATTTGGCTGAACTCTTTTGCCACCCTTTTGCCCTATCTGGAAGAGGAGGGGATATCCCCTGAACATATCCAATCGTTTTGGAACTATCTGGAGCGTTTTTCGAGTCTCCTCGTGAATATCCCCACCCCTAAAGGGTAATTATTTTTTTCTCCATAAACTGTGCGGTCGGCTCCAAAACGACTCGTGCGGCTTCCCGACATGAATCTCTTCATAATACTCTTTTTCAAGGGCACTCATCGCATCACGGATCGCATTGAGTGTTCTCTTTTGTTCTTCAATCGGTGCGGAGAGGACACAGTACTCTCCATCGGTGAGTTCGTCATTAAACCGCTTCTCATCAAACGTTTTTCCCAGATATTGCACCACATAGCGAAGGTCACGCTCTGCATTGCCCAGACAGCTCGTTGCTCCGGGGGAGGGGGTCATGTTAAATATAATCCCCTCTCCCGTATTGATAGAGGCTTCACCCAGCATCAGCTTTTGCTGATGCTTATCGATTACTTGCGGACGAACCCCTCCGAAGCCATGGGCATATTCAAACTCATCCAGACGAAGTGAGGGGACAATTTTACGGGCATCGTGTAAAAAAAGACGTTTGTTTAGGTAGGGAATTTCAAAGAGAAAATTTCGGAAGATGTAGTTGCGGATATCGCTTTCTCGGAGGAGCTTCCATAAGGCACGTAAGACATTGAGATCGAGTCGAAACGTTTTCCAAAAATCGAGATAGGTTCCGCCGGTAAATCGTTCGAGTTTAGGGAGGACAAGGGCGGTTGGACCGAAGCGGGTATTTCCCTCTGCCAGAATATCGGGATCACCGTGAAGTGCGGCAAAAGGGAGTTTCGGATTTTGGATCATATAGACTTTGCCGTTGAGGATATGTTGTGAGGTAAGATAAAAACTCCCTGCAACCGGAAGGCATGAATAGTCAAGTCCATGTCCTATGGAATGAGCCAGATAGAGGCTGTGAGCACCGGCATTGACAACCACGAAGTCGGCACTATAGACTCTCTCTTTGGTTCGGACACTGTAGCCGCGCAAAGGATTTTTTTCGATGGCTGTGACGGGTGCATTTAAAAAGAGGTCGACAGTCGTATCGGGTTCATTTTGTGCGTTGGTGATAAACGATTGTGCCATTTTTCCATAATCCACCGTCGTCCACTGACCCTTTGCACCGATTCCGACAATACGCTCAGGACGTTCATTTCCTTTTTCATCGAATACGACGCGAGGTTCGATCTTTTTAAGTTCCTCTTTGTCCCACACTTCGAGGTAAGGGAATAACTCGGAAAACTCCTCATAGCGGTGCAGAAGAAATTCCACCTCCTCCTCACCGATTCCGAGTGCCATCTTTTGGTGGGAAAAGATTATGCTGTTTTGGTAGCCGTATTGTAGGCAATACTTTTCGACCATTTTGGCGGTTCGTTTTGTGATGGCCGCTTTGGAGAGGGTATAGTTGGTTTCGATATCACCGACATGAATCGTTTGGGAGTTGGCTGTCCCTTTTGAGTTCAGCGTAGCAATAGAGCCATACTTTTCAACGACCGCAATGTTCGCAATATCGGTGTACCGTGCCAGCTCATACGCAAGGGCACATCCCGATATTCCTCCCCCGATAATGAGTACATCATAGTGGTGTTGCGTCATATAAGTATCTCATTTTTAGGGGATTTTTTTAGCAGTCTCACTTTAAAACAGGCACCCTCATCAGTGTTGTAGGCTTCAATAATACCGTGGAGATGATCTTCTATAATCATTTTACTCATGTAAAGTCCCAGTCCCGTTCCCGTTTTTTCATCTTTTGTCGTGAAATAGGGGTCAAACAATTTTGGAAGAACGGCTTCACTGATACCGCCTCCGTTGTCGCAGAAAGTTGTGTTAAGATAAAGTTCATCTTCATCGATACAGATATCAATATAAGGCTCTTTCGTCTCTCTGGAGAGCAATGCATCTTTTGCATTGTTGATAAGATTCACAAATACCTGCATCAGTTCTCGAGAGTATGCGTCTACTTTGGTTTCACTCAGATAGGTGGTTTTGATCCGGATTCCATTATTTATAAGGCTATCTTTTACGATGGTGAAGGTCTCCTCGATAATCTCTTTGAGATTCACGCTGGTAACCGATTTATCCGGTTTGAAAAAGTTTCTGAAATCATCGATTGTTTTGGAAAGGTGCTGTGTCTGATCGAGAATATCTTGGGCGTATACCGTAGCGGATGCGGTATCAAATGTCTCTAACGCAATATCGAGCAATATATTATTGGCGTTCATCGCAATACCGGAGATAGGTTGACGCCATTGATGGGCGATCATACCTATCATCTCCCCCATTGCCGCGTGGCGTGATTGTGCCATCATCAGCTGGTCTTTTCTTTTTAGTTCGGTAATATCCATCGCCGTGGTGACGACCGTTCGTTTCCCGTCGATAATCCCCAGCGGAGCTGAACTGAACTGCCAAATAAGGGTATTCCCCTCTTTGGTTGTTACCGAAGCTTCCCCCATATCAATTTTGTGTTCTACAGAGTAAAGTTCGTCCATATATTGATTCATCAGCGGCTTGTCTTTAGCACACGCATTCTCCGCCCATTTCTCTACGGTATCAATCTCCTCAAAGGTGTAACCGCT
>NZ_MIBU01000232.1:0-26563 GCF_001830725.1 Sulfuricurvum sp. RIFOXYD12_FULL_44_77 | reverse complement strand
TTTTGGATAAAAAACGAATCTTTGGATGTTTTATTGGCATCTTGGTTGAATAGGGTCAATGTCTGAGAAAAATTTTCTACTTGTTTTACCGCATGATCCGATATTTCTGACATATTTTTTGCATGGGTCGTAATATCATCGGTATCTTCATTCAGCGAATGGATCGTGATCGTGATCTCATGGGTCGCTTTTTGGGTACGTTCGGCCAGTTTACGTACTTCGTCGGCGACGACGGCAAATCCGCGTCCGTGTTCCCCGGCACGTGCCGCCTCGATAGCGGCATTGAGGGCGAGAAGGTTGGTCTGATCGGCGATATCTTTGATCAAATCGGCGATGGCGGATATCTCTTTGGTTTTAGAGCTGAGTGCTTCGATACCGTTGTAGGTTTCCGATACGGTTTGCGAAAGAGTATAAAAATCTTCCAGCAATACTCCCGCCGATTCCCGACTCTCATGCGCCTGATGCGCCGTCATTTTGGCGCGTTCCGTAATATCTTCCATAATCTTGTTGCTTTTGATAATATCGGATTGGATCGTGATCAATCCTCCGTTTGTCCCCCCTCCTATTTTTTGGAAGTTTTCGCTGTAGTGGCGGCGGGTAAACATAAGCTGTTGCGCTCGTATCCCATCACACGATTTATTGATCGGTTTGATCGATTGGGCGAAGAGCCCTTTAAACCCTTCTGGGTGCATACTGTGATCTTGATCCCCTTTTTCCGCTAACTGCATCGAGAGGATGCTCTCACGCATATAGGCCTCTACTTGATCGAGGAGGTTATTAAAACTCCACGCCAGCGGAGCATAGGGTGAGTCATTCGCGATGGAGACAATACGCTCTTCCAGCATCCCCTGCGAAGCTCCGGCTAGTACATGTTCGATTTTTTCCAGTAACGGGTCTTTTCGTTTACTTTTGAAGATTGAAAACAAATTGATCATAGGTCACCCCTTTTTCAGTGAGAATAGTGTTCAAGCGTGTTTGCGATGCCGACACACCGTTTTGTCGCTCAATTTGGAGCAGTTCGCGATACAGCGGCTCGATGAGGGCTATCGCGTTTGGTGCAGGTCGGCGGCGAACCGAGTAATAGCCGATTTTATTTCCGCGCGAGTCGAAGGATGGGGTAACGTAGGCAAAGACCCAGTAATAATCTCCGTTTTTGGTTTTATTTTTAACGTAGGCATAGATCCCCTCAGGTTCCGCTATCCGCTCCCATAACAGTTTAAACACCGCTTTGGGCATATCCTCATGTCGGAGAATGTTGTGCGGTTTGTTCAACAGCTCCTCTTCCACATACCCTGACATTTCTATGAACGTCTCATTACCGTAGGTAATGTTTCCTTTCAAATCGGTTTTAGAGACGATAAACTCGCCGCTCTTCATCTGTAGTTCCATGTTTTCTACCTCCTTCGGTCATATAAATCTAAGCCATAGCAATTTCATATTGTTTAATTGTGTTTTCTATCATTTATCTGGCGATTAATGGGCTTTGTTATTAGATAAAATAATTTTGCAGCTGAAATCGTAGCGTGTTGATGCGGCTATAACGGTCACATAAAAACTAAAATATATGACCAGAATATGACTATATTTCAGGGAAGTTGTACTTTTTGATCTTATGAGGATTAGTACAATGTCTTTTGAGCTCTTCGACCGAGCATCGCGCGTCGAGCAATTTATCGAGCATCTCAATAAAGGCTTCGTTATTTTTATTCAAGGCACTATAATCGAAATAAGGGTGTGCCGCGATATGCTCTTCTATTTCGTGCAACAGGGCTTTGATCTCCTCATTAATTGTTTTAAAATTAGCGATCGAATTGACGTTTTCCATGGGTGCTCCTATAGTAAAATTTAATTGATACTCGATGCAAAACGTTCATGTGATATTTTGGTAGGAAGCGTATTTGAGCAAAATTTTTCCCTGTTTCAAATCAAACTGTATTTTTCGGCCGTTCTGTCCGCCGATATCCTCTGCAACGATTTCGATAGAGTACTCCTGTAAAATTTTTCGCGCAACCATAATATTTTTTTCTCCGATCATCATTGTGTTGCTCACATCTGTCGTATTCATCATAGCACCGCCAAAAATTTTGGCTTTCATTCTATTGGGATGTGCCCCTTTGGCAATCATTGTTTCGATCAATTTCGGAATGGCGATATTGCCGAATTTTGGTGTTTGAAGTCCGTTTCCGTTCCAAAAGGGGAGAAGGTAATGGTTCATACCTCCGATACCGAGTGTCGTGTCGTACAAACACACCGACACACAAGAGCCTAGAACCGTCGAAATTGCTTTTGGGGCGATATCGATATGGATCTGACCGACGTGAATAAAGGTGGAGTTCGTGAGGATCATTTAGAGCTCGATAGCATCATCAAATGATTCGAATAAAAACTCGTTTGAATCGTAGAGATCAGATTCAGAAGTGCTTTTCAAAAGAGGTAGGGTTACGGTAAAGGTGACCATTCGGTTTGCGGCAACGTAGTCGATAGACCCCTCCATACATTCACACAGCTCACGTACAATACTCAGCCCGATTCCCAACCCGTGTTCCCCCGCAGGACCGTTGGCGAAGCGGGTGAAAATTTCGGGTTTGAATTCTACTTTTGGCGGATACCCTTGATTGTTGATCGCTATCGTGAAGTTGGAAGAGGATTCCGAGATCGCAATATCGACGATACCGTTGATAAAGCCGTAGGTGCATCCGTTGGCAATGATGTTTTTGAGGATAAGATGGAGTTTATGGGGATCAGAGACGACGGAGTGCTCCAGCGTGTTGTGAATACTGATAATAATGTTTTTGCTGTGAATGAGATAGTGGAGCTCCTTGACTACGTCATGCACGATACTCTCTACATTCACGCAGACATGGCTCACCTCGAGTTCTCCGCTCTCCACGGCGGCGGCCGCTACGAGATTTTGGATACGGAAATTGAGCAACAGTGCTTCTTGGTGGGCGAGGGAGAAGATATCGTTTTCCTCCGGACGGTCGGGTTTTAAATGGGGGATTAACCCCAACAATGCCGTCATGGGGTTATTGAGCTCATTCGCGACGAGCGACAGAAAGCGTGATTTTGCTTTTTCGCTTTCGATCAGCTGCTTATTCAATTCCAGAATTTTATGACTTAAAAAGATAATCTCTTTGTTTTCAATATTGCAGTTATATTGCATTCTTTTTCCCCTACTTACCCGTATTCTTAGAAGCTATAGTTGAGTCGTGTGAGAAAGCGGCTGTACCCCGCATCCGCTCCCTCGTTTGCATTGTCATAGCAATCCGTGACTCGGGCATACGAAGCTTCAACATTGAACGCATCGCTTAGGGTATAGGCCAAGATTACATCCCACTCTTTGATTTTAGTGGCGAGAGGGGCGCTTTTGAAGAGGCCGTAGAGTGCGGTGAGGCTCATCCCCTCCAATCCAGTGAAGCCCATATCGATTTCGGTGCTGAACTGATACGCTTTGGCATCTTCCATCCCATCAATCGTCCACTCTTCCATTGACGTGAGATACGGCCCTCCACCATATCCGTTTACGACTGCTTTTCCAGCATCATTCGAGGCACGGTTATAGGCCGCACCGAGTGTGATGGCTCCGACATTGAGAGAAAGACCTAACCCGTAGACATGACCCTCTACCGCAGATGAGACTTCTTCGTTAAAATCTGCGTATTGAGCCGTGATTTCTACCCCTGATGTCTCGCTAAACGCCATGGTGTAGGTCGCATCGCCGTAAAAGACGTCAGCAACACGATCGATGCCGTAGTACCATCCCTGTGCGGAGAGGTTTTCGATATTCTCACTCATGATTGCGGCAACAGCCGCTCCTCGGCTCTCTACTCCGCCGAGCTTTTTAAAAGTCGATTTGTCCTCTCCCGAATCCACTCCCGCCCAGCGCGTCACATAACCGCCGAGCAACGTTGTCCCCTCCATAGGGGTATAGGTAGCGATTGCCGCTTCAAAGGTGTTCGGATTCATCCGAATATCGTCGGCATCGGCCAGCGGAGTATCGAGGAGTTGACGACCGACTCGGAGGGTGAAATCTCCCGCGCTGTAATCGAGATAGGCTTCTCCTACATAGGCGTATGATTTTTTGTTTTCGTCGAAAAAATCACCGTTGGCTGTGGTGTTCTCACCGGTTGCAAATCCGATTTTTTGGCTAACGTATGCTCCGACTCCGAGTTTGACGTCGTTCCATGGAGCCGTTTCGAATTTCAGTTCTCCGCCGATGGCTGTTGCGTAGTCATTTCCCCCCGCGTCATAGTTGTTGTTGATGTATGCCGTGCGGATATGTCCGCGTGATTTACCCTGGCTAAAAGCCTCGTTGATTCCCGAAGCGTTTAATGCCGCTGCGGCTACGAAAGAGAGTAGTATTGTTTTTGTCATGTTTTATCCTTTTAACTTTTTGATTATTTCAATCTCATCTTGTAAACTGTTCAGTACATGGGTTATGCTCACAGATTGATCCCGCAGAAGGGTGTTTTCCCTGTCAAAATTTCTACCGAGTTTCTGCATCGCTTCGAGTTCTAACGATGTTTTTTGGATCAGTGTTTTGAGTTGAGAGAAGATCCCCTCGAAACTCACCGTCTCGTTTTGAGAGCTTGCCGCCTCGATGATCCCGTACACTTGAATGTATCCCAGATACATTATCTGCTGTTCGAGCTGATCGAGATTTTTAAGAATTTCTTGAATCTGTCGCTCTAACGTGAGCTGAAGTTCATCGGTTTTTTGTGCATACTGAGCGACGAGAGTGATGAGTGTGTCCATGTTCTCTTCGATCTCGTGGTGTTCGACCTTGCAGTTCTCACATAACAGTTCTGAAATAAAATAGGTGAGCATCTCGCTTTGGAGCCGTATACCGGAGACAGAAAAGACGAGGGCATTCAGCGATTCTGAAAGTTCTTGAACTAAACAGTCGATTTTAGCGATCAGTTCATCGTTCTCTTTTGCGTTGGTACGGACATCACGGGCCAAAATACCAAACGTCTCCCCTCCGTTTTCGACCTTGTACGACGATACCGAGGCATTGAGGGAGAGGAAAACGACCTCACGGGCAACTTGCCGTAAAATCAGACTTTTCTCTTTGAAGAGTGATTCCACTTGTATAAACATATCGATTTTTTCAAACCATCCGTCGTATTTCTCCATCAGCTCTTTCGTGTATCCGTGTACCGTTTGTAAGTGTTGATAAAGAGGTAAAGCCGAACGCTCTGCAGATGAGCGTGATGGCTCAAACGAGACCACATTTTTACGTCCCTTAAGCTCTTCTAACAGTGCATCGGACATAAATTGGTCGTAGTTCTGGTATCCTATGCTGTTTAACACTTCAGGGATCAACGCCTCGCTCGCTTCCATCCCCCCACGACGCTCAGTATCAAGAATAACGGGATAGAGTTCCTGTGCATACGCAAAAAATCGGGAGGTCGGTTTGATCCGAATGGATACAAGACGATCTTTCATTGGAAAAAGAGCTGCAAAGACCCAGTAATACTCTCCGTTTTTCGTCCGATTTTTGACATACCCCGCGATCGGTTTGAACTCGTGTATAGAATCCCAAATAATTTTAAAGAGTACACGAGGCATATCGGGATGACGAACGACGTTGTGGTAGCGTCCGATCACCTCTTCTTTGGTATAGCCGCTGATACGGATAAAGACTTCGTTCCCCGAGAGGATCGTGCTGTCATGGGTGGTGATGGAGAAAAAAAGTTCATTAATGTCAAATTTGGCTTCTCGATCATGTGAGTTACCGTGAGTGGTGTGTTCCACTAGTTTTCCTTATAGTCGTTGGTAAATGGACGAGCCGAGCAGTTTTAGGCTCTCTCGGTGCGTCGTTAGAGATTCGGAACTTCCTAAAAATAGGGGGGAGCCTTTGGGCAATACGGTAGTAAAGCGTCGGATCACTTCATGGCGGGTCGGATCATCGAAATA
This sequence comes from Sulfuricurvum sp. RIFOXYD12_FULL_44_77, assembly GCF_001830725.1. Taxonomy (NCBI): domain Bacteria; kingdom Pseudomonadati; phylum Campylobacterota; class Epsilonproteobacteria; order Campylobacterales; family Sulfurimonadaceae; genus Sulfuricurvum; species Sulfuricurvum sp. RIFOXYD12_FULL_44_77. Next base: position 20,644 of record NZ_MIBU01000232.1, on the reverse strand, counting down.
GATCATCACGTTGCGGCAAAAAACCATATCAAATTCATTTTTGAAAATGAACGGATCGGTCACCAGATTGTAGAGGCGAAACATCACCTTCTGGCGCAAATGGGGAGCTATTTGATAGCTGATTCCATTTTCGGTTCGTATTTTGTCAAAAGCGCGATGGACAATCTCTTTTGGGAGTGCCTCGACACTTTTTGCCTCATACTCTCCTTTAATCGCTTTTGTGAGGACTTTATGGGAGATATCGGTTGCAAGGATTTTGATGTCCCAGCTCTCGAAGTCGCTCAAATGGTGCTGTAAAAACATCAGTATCGTGTAGGGCTCTTCTCCGCTGGAACATCCCGCCGACCAGATACGGATTTTTTTATTCCGTTTAGAAGCGATAAGCTGCGGGAGATACCCCTCAAGCCATTTCCACTGCGCCCCCTCCCGAAAAAAGGAGGTGACGTTGGTCGAGATGGCGCTGACAAACAGCGAGAGTTCATCGCCAGACATATCGTTGACAAGATAATCGTAATACTCTCTGAATGAGCCGAGATTTAGCTGGTGTAGCCGTTTGTTGAGTCTCCCTTTGACCAACGTCGTTTTCTGCTTGGAGAGGGATATCCCCACACGTTCGTAGATATAGGCTCTGAAGAGATCGAACTCTTCAGGACTCAGTTCAATTTCCGCCATGGGCCGCCTCGATTAGAGGTCGTAGTTCATCGACGTTGAGGATGAGGGCAATATCGCCGCTTCCGAGTATCGCACCTCCGGTTATCTCACGCAGTTTTGCGAGCGATTTCCCCAGTGGTTTGATAACGACCTGCTGGCGACCGACCAGTTCGTCTACCATAATGGCGATCCGACCCGCTTCGGTTTCGACACAGACGAGTATCCCCTCCCACGGCTCAATCCGCTCCGTATTCAAATCGAACACATCGCTGAGACGAATCACGGGGATATGCTGTCCGCGCATAGTAACAAACTCCCCTTGACCTTTGACGACATGGACGATCTCACGATCCGGTCGGAATGATTCGACGACGCTAAGGGTAGGGATGATGTAAATCTCTCCTGCCGTTTGTACGAGCATACCGTCAATAATCGCCAAAGTGAGAGGGAGAACCATCGAAAAGGTCGTCCCCTCTCCCTCTTTGGACTCGATTTCGATCTTCCCGCGCAGTTTTTCAATGGAGGTTTTCACAACATCCAATCCGACGCCGCGACCTGAGAGGTCACTGATCGATTCGGCAGTTGAGAACCCCGGCTGCATGATGAGGCCGAAGATTTGGCTATCACTCAGATTTTCATCCCCCGTGATGATCCCCCGCTGAACCGCTTTACGGAATACTTTCTCTTTGTTGATACCGCGACCGTCATCGCTGACGCTGATAACGATACTGCCGCTTTTGTGATAGGCGCGGATCGTGATGTTCCCCTCGACTTTTTTGCCGACACTTAGCCGTTCGGCACCGTCGCTCTCTAATCCGTGGTCGATGGCGTTACGGATGATATGAATCATCGGGTCAGAGAGGTTGTCGATCATTGTTTTGTCGATCTCCGTCTCTTCTCCCAAAATGTGGAGGTTAAGCGCTTTCCCCGTTTTTTTCGAGGTGTCGCGCACCACCCGTTTCATTTTGTCAAACGTGTCGCGGATCGCGACCATCCGCAGACTCATAACACGGTCTTGAATCCGTTTCGTGATCTTCGAGAGGGTCTCGATCGTTCGGCTGATCGACTCGTCTTCGATGACGCGAATCTTTTCGTTTTGGGCGATAAAGTTCTGGGCGATAACCAGCTCTCCGACCGAATCAAACAGTTCGTCGAGTTTAAACGTATCGATACGGATCGTCGATTTTGCCGCACTAGCAGAGGTCGCGAGTGCGGGAGCATTTTTTGAAACTGTCTTAGAAGTTTCCTGAACCGCTTCCGCTTTTGTGGCGGCGGCTAGCACTTCAACAGCATGCTCTTCTTTAATCTCCATAGACTCTATGAGACTTACACGATACTCATGATCGAACAGGTACTCGAAATTCTCACGTACCTCGTCGAGGGAAAGTGGGCTTAGGAGTACTACACCGACGTGTTTAAGTGCATTGTCATCGCAGCTAAACCCATCGAGCGGCGGAATGCTCTGTGTATCGAAAAAACTCTCCAACGATACTGCTTTCTCTCCCAGTAGTTTTAAAAAGAGAAGATGGTCAAACCCCCGTTTGTAGCAGTCGCTATCGAGTGTTAAATCGATTCGGTAGAGGTTTAACCCCTCAGCGCGAGTGAGCTGCTGTTTTTGAATCGACTCGGAGATTAAATCTTCCAAGGATTCGGAAGGGCTGAGGGAAAACTCTGCCGCCAAATCGTTCAATACGAGGGGAGCTTCTTCGATCTCCATTTGGGCTGAACTTGGTTTTTTTGACGCCATTAACGCTTTGATCTTTGCGAGACAATCGGGATAGGCCTCCGGTAAGTCACTTAGCTGATCCAGTTCGCATGTCATCACCTCTTGGATCACGTCGACGCTGTTGACGAAAAGTTCCAACTGGCACTCTTCGATCTCTTCGTGCGTGCTTCGGTAGTGATCGAGGACATCTTCGAAATGGTGAACAAACTCACCCAATCGGGTGAATCCGAACGCGTTGGCATTCCCTTTTAGGGTGTGTACCCCTCGGAAAATTTCGTTGAGAAGATCAAAATCGGTAGAGTTCTCTTCAAAACGGAGAATATTGATATCGAGTTTTTCGATAATTTCCCCCGCCTCTTCGATAAAAATAGCTTTGACTTGTTCTTGTTTAGTCATGATACATCCAATGCAGTGTTCCATACGTACTTGAAGCCGTCATTCCCCGCTCTAAAAACGGGATTTTCAAGACGCTTCGTGTCCGTTTTAAACTTACCAACAGCGCCATGAGAGCACTGCATTGCAGCAACGACCCCTCTTCGACCTCTATGGTTTCCAGATACTCTAGACGGGGACGAACAAACTGCTCGAACTCCCGTATCTCCTCCATACTCATATTTAGTCCAATGGTGAGGACATCACCGTCGAACTCCATCTTAGAACTCTTTCAAATCATCCTCAGAGAGAGGAAAAATATTCTCGGTTTTTTTGGCCGGAAGAACTTTGCGTGTCGGTGCCGAAGTACGGTTAGGAACCTGAGCCTTTACATCCAAATGGTGTAACTGCATTTTTTTAGGAGTGGCGGATTGGGCGTTGTTTTCCATTCCGACCATCGCCGCAAGGAGTCGAACGGTCTCCATCATTGAGGTTGCTTGTGCGTTTAGCTCTTCAGCGGCAGCGGCAGCTTCTTCGGAGTTTGCCGCTACTTGTTGGGTTACTTGGTCAACTTGACCCATTGCTTGATTGATTTGGCTCATCCCTTCGGATTGCTCTTTACCCGCAGTAGCGATTTCACCGATCAAATCGGATACTTTTTTAGACTGCTCAACGATATCTTGGAACGCCGTGTGGGTTGCATGCGCAATCTCGTTCCCCTCTTTGATCTGTCCTACTACCTCTTCGATAATATCCGAAGTCTCTTTTGCCGCTGACGCTGCACGTTGAGCCAAGTTACGGACTTCGTCCGCAACCACGGCAAATCCTAGACCGTGTTCACCCGCACGCGCTGCTTCAACCGCTGCATTGAGTGCGAGGAGATTGGTTTGGAACGCGATTTGATCGATGGTTTTGATAATACCGCTGATTTTTGCCGCTGATTCGGTGATCGCATGCATGGAGTGGGAGAGCTGCTCCCCTTTCTCATATCCCGCTTTCGCCGAATCGTTCGAGTTTTTCGCCAAGATATCGGCTTGACGTGCGTTGTCAACGTTTTGGGTGTTGATCGCAGTGGACTCTTCGAGAGTTGCGCTTACTTCCTCAACACTTGATGCCTGCTCAGACGCCCCTTGTGCCAAAGAGGATGATGATGCCGCAACTTGATCGGATGCCGAGGTGATCTGCATAGCACCATCACGAATCGTTGTAACACTCTCGGTAATCGCGCGGGTGATCGAGCGGATAATCATCCATGCCAGAACGATGGCAAATACGATCGAAAGGATGCCGATAAGCATAAACATCTGCTGGAAAGAAGTTACTTCCTTTTTAGACTCAGCGGTAGTATCCTCGATCTCTTTTCGATTGATGTCATAAGCATCTTGCAAACCTTCAGAAGCAGCTAGACGGGTTGTACGAATTGCATCAAGATGCTCTGTCATGTGTACAAAAAGTTCTTCAATACGTACGGGGTCATTTGTCTTAGCTAAAACACTTACTATCTCTTTATCAAATTGCTCACTTTGTTTTTGCCACATTTCCAACGAGGGTTTGATATTTTCCCATAGTTGAATCTCTTCGGGTGCTTTATCGAGTTTATCATAGTCTTTAAAACCGCTGTCAACGCGGTCAAACGCTTTTTGCATTTCGCTGGAAGCGTCTGCCATTTTTTCTTGCATTTTAGGATCGCCTTGAAGACCGCGTACCCGATACATCTGAATAGCTGCCAACTGTGTCCCGTTGCGAATTCGTCCGATACTTAGAACCGAAGGGACAAGCTCTTCCCCGAGCTTATTCGAATCGCCTTCCCAGCCATTGGTCGCTTGAAATCCAACGAATCCGAGGACAATCATCGCGATGACCATGATCCCCGTCAGCAACATTAACTTTGTTTGTAACACCATATCCTCTAACCACTTCATCTTATTCTCCCTCATTTGTTTGTTGCATTTGTTCTAAACTCATCAGTTCATCCGCTTCGAAAAGCTTCAAAACATCTAAAATCATCACGACGTTCTCTTCGATCTGTGCCATCGAGCAGATAAAGTCGGTATCGACACCGCTGCCGAACTTCGGTGCCGCACCCAGATGCGAACTATCGATACTCGCCACCTCTTCGACACGATCGACGATAAATCCGACGTTCACTTTGTCCACTTCGACGATGATGATCGCCGTGTGCATAGTCTCCTCTTGAGGCTCCATACCGAAACGGGTTCGTGTATCGACGACGGGGATGATCGAGCCGCGCAGGTTGATCACCCCTTTCATATACTCAGGGGTTTTCGGGACGTAGGTCACCTTCATGAGGGCGATGATCTCTTTGATCCGATCGATCCCTATCCCGTATTGCTCTTCACCCAAAAAGAACGTCAGATACCGCTCTCGTCGTGTTTGGGTCGTGTTTTCTTCCATTTTTAGACTCCCAGTACCATTTTTAGTGATTTGACCAGTTTTTCATCGTTGAACGGTTTAACCATCCACCCTGTTACCCCGATCTCTTTACCCTTCATCTTCAACTCCTCCGAACTCTCGGTGGTGAGGATGATGATCGGTTTCGTTTTAAACCGCTCGTCGCTTTTGATGGAGCGGGCTAAGTCCAGACCGTTCATCTCCGGCATATTGACGTCGCTGATCAAAAGATCGAAATTCTCCGCACCGCTTTGCAGATTTCCTAAAAGCTCGGCGGGGTTGAGATACGATTTAAACTCGATCACACCGCTGCCGATCAACGCTTCTAACGCCAACTCCGCCGTCGCGATAACCGCTCTGGAATCATCGACGATGATCACTCTTTTTGCCATTTACTTTCCTCCTTGATTGTGTATTTACTGATTTTTAAAAAAATTCCATTCCGTCATCGTCATCATCGTTGGATGCAACCTCCTTGTTTCCGATAATCTGCTCGATCTGCATACAGGAGCTGAAAAACGAACTGTCGAGATAGTGGATATCGGCCGTATCCTGCAAGCCGAAGATATGATCTCTCCATGAGGTGAGATCGCTCCCCAAATGCTCGGTGAGCATCACGAGTGTTTTAAGTTTTTTAGGATCAGTGATAATCGCATCGGCGTGTTCTTTTAAAAAGCTCCCCAGAGAGGAGAGGGCATATGCCAATGCGGTAAATTCGAAGAGGTTGTTGATCGCTCTAACATAGACACCTAAAACATTGTCGGTGAATTGTCGGATATTTTCTAGTGTAGGCTCCGTTTCGAGGGCTTGGAGTTTCTCGATCCACTCCTCATCCAGACTCTCCAAATCACGGATTTCATCGAGGACGTCTCCGCCGATATCCTGAACATACTCGATGGCGGAGGTCTTTCTTACAAAGCTTTGACGGAGCATCTCTTTTTCGTTGGTTTCGAGAACTTTGACCTCTTTAGCGATAGCAGGCTTAGCTTGTTCAATGATCGGTTCGACTTTAGCCTCTTGAATGACAACAGGTTTTGGTTTATCCGCCTCTTTTGCAGTGATATCCGGTTTTTCATACGAATGCATAGTGAGGCGAATATAAGCGCACTCCTCTCCTAGGATAGCATTTTCTCCCAGCTCATGGAACAGTGCCTCTGTTTTGGGATGGAGATCGATCATGTTTTTGAATTTTAGTGTCACAAAAAGCTCTTCGTAATTCTCTTCGACGATGATATTCATCGAACCGCTTTGACGAATTCCTTGACGCATGAGTTCATAAAAAAGCTCTAGAGCAATATCCATCCGTCTGCATGGCACATTCAACGTCTCATCATGACGGATTAAAATCCAGTTTCCGAAATCCATGATCGATTCCGCATCGCTGATTTCAAAAATGGTTTTAAAGCGGCGAATATCGCGACTGAAAAGGTTTACGGCCTCTTTTGTCGATAATTTATTAAATTCGCCCTCTCTGGAGTGGAGTAATGCCGCAAAACTTTGGAGTTTAAAGCGGATTAGATTTTTATCGACCGGTTTATGGATATAGGCTGCTACACCGATGGAGGCCATGTTCTTTTCCATATTCGGGTCTATGACGGCGGTGAGTGCGACAATGATCGTTTGGGGATAACGCTCTTTGATAATTTTGGAGGCTTGAAATCCGTCCATGCGGGGCATCATCACATCCATAAGGATGATATGGGGATGCCATTGCTCAGCTATCTCGACCGCTTCGATCCCATCAGAGGCCTCTTCGATCTCAAACCCCTCCATTTTTCGGCAAATGGCTTGCAAAAGCATCCTGTTATCTTCGACATCATCGACGATAAGAAGTCTTAAGTTATCCATTAACGTATCCCCGTTTTTTTATTTTCTCTGTTCAAAACAGATAATTCACTTCAGCACGAAGCTCTTGATTAGAGGTATCTTGGTTGTACGTAGCCGTCGTATCATTCTCTTGATCCATCAAGCGAAGTTTAAGCTCTGTCCCTTTCCAGTCGCCGGAGAGTTTAACCATAATGTCCAAATTCACTTGGTGAGTATCGCCATTTTGGTAGAGGCGATCGGTCATGCTTTGATACGGTTTTTTGCTCGGATCACGGTCGTAATAGGCGTAGCCCAGAATCGTACTTAGACCGGAAACCAATTCATTGAAATCGTAGTCCAATTGCCCTTTGTACGAGCGGGTATTGGCATTCCAGTCGGTTTGGGTCATACTGCGGGTGTACCCCTCAGTCGGAAAGCCGCGCCATGGAGCGATCAAATCGGCTCCGCTTGCGGTACGCGCAGTTGCAAGGGTCAATTTAGCCGCACCGTAACCCACTGACGTGCGGAGGGCGAACAATGAACTATCAACGCTGTTATCGCTGTCGCCGTTGTTGGTGTTCGGGAGGATAATATTTCCCGCTCCTTTGTCGTATTGTTTGATGTAACGCCCGCCGAGACCGAGAGTGACATCACCCACTTTAAGGGCGTAATTCGCTTCTAGTGTCGCTTGATTGACGAGATCCGCCCAGTGCATACCCCACGCTTGGAGTTCGAGATTCTCTATCGATTTGTTTTTTACCCCTGCAATCACCACATTGGGTGCATCGCCGTGTGTTCCACTGCCGTAATGGGTGGCATAATAGGCCGAAATTTTGGTCGGTGTATCTCCCGTATCGGCCATAGAACCGAAATAATCCATCCCGCGCTCTTTGATTTTATCGGCGTAATCGAGTTGAATCGTCGTGTTTGCGATATCGTTAGAGACGAGTTCATACCCCTCAATCGCGATAGGGATCATTTTGCTATCGTTCGGATTGATGTAGGGATTGCTCATCAACATCCGTCCTGCTTTTACCTTGGTTTTAGCAATATCGTATTGGAGATACGCTTGGGCTAACACCGCGTACCCTTTTCCGTAGGTATAGGTAGATCCCGGGCCGCGTGCGAAGAGATCTTTTGAGGTATTGGCGGTATCACCGTCGCTTTTTTCCGTCCATCCACCCGGATTTTGGGTCGTATAGAGTCCGGTTGCCGCACTAAAACCGCGCAAAGGGGCGGTTTTGTAGATCAAACTTCCCCCCACAGCCATACCGTGTGCATCGGGTCCGTTTTTACCCGTCGCACTGTTATCGTCCCAATCGGTACTGAAATAGTGAGCGCGGATACGTCCTTCGAGTTTCCCCTCTTTGAACGCTGTTGCGATATCGTCCGCCGCCTGAGCACATACAAATGTCCCCAGCAAAGCTGCCGTTAAGTGTGAAAATTTCATTTTGTCCTCTTCATTTACTTGATCATGCAAGCATTAGTATTTCTAAAAGTTATTTTTAGAACGGCATCATACATTTTTAACGGAGACATAACGGTCTCAAATAAAATGAAAAATATGACTGAAATGTGACTAATAGAAGGAGAACGGCAGAGAGAAAGAGGGTGCTTTAATGGGTGAATTTGAGAGATAAATTACAAGATAAGACTTAACTATTGCAATTGTATAAAAAACGGACGAGGTCGGGAGAGTGTTGTTTCATTCGGTGCATCTCTTGAAAATACTCTTTGAGCGAAATTCCGAAAAGACGTTTGAAATCATTAATAAAATGGGATTGATCATAGTAGCCGTTTTCTTGGGCAGTGAGGGAATCGTATTTATCATTACATATCGATTGTATCATCTTTTTTCGTCTGAACGTAATCATATAATTAGAGAGGTTCATCCCGATATATTTTTTAAAGTAGCGTAATACGGTACTTTCTGAAATACCGTATTTTTGCGCGATAACTTTGTTGACGTTAGAGGGGAGATCGGCAAAATTTTCATCAATGTAATGGACAATATCACGGGTGATTTCATAGGATTTTTCTTCAATATTTTTCTTCATCATCGTTTCAATCCATGCCATAGAGTGGTGCGGCTCCATCTCTTCGGATAAATCAATACTGATAGTCGATCCGGGAGTAATCCGATCAACCATAGAGGCTATAGGGATATCGGTCAGCTTGAACATACCGAAAGCATTGAGTCTGATAACCGTTAGTTTTTTGTAGTTATCTTTGAAAATAATATTGATTTTAGGGGGTTGGGTAAATTTACCGCAGACAATATTGCTGTTAAATTCAAAAACCTGATTATCGAGAAAAAAGGTGATGACCGCACAATCTTGATTGAGTATGATATGTTCATGTACCGAGGGGGTTCCTCTAAAATAAAAATTTTGCTCTATCGTATACATATCGGCGGGAACATAATAAATTGAATCGACAAAGGGGCTTTCATGCCAGATAATATTCATTTTAAATCATTCCTTTAATTGAGCCCAATAATAAAATACAAAGCGATAAATGTCTTGTAAAATTCCGTCAATTAAAAAAAAGATAAACATTATTTTTTAATCTTCTCTGTGAAAGATCAGATTACTCTATAATTAACATATATTACATTTATATTGGTGTCATTATGGTCTCATATTAAAAGATAAAAATGACCATACTCTGACTATTTTAATGCTATTATTTAACTAAAAGTATCACAAGAGGTTCTAGAGATGATTCGTAATATGTTACTGCTCAAAGAAAAAAGCGTCCTTTTCGCTGAGGATGATACGATTACGAGAACCCAAATGGGCGAAATACTGGAGATGCTTTTCGCCAAAGTTTATGTGGCGGAAGATGGAGAAGAGGCGTATCAGATTTATGAAGAAGAATTTCCCGATATTATCATCACCGACATCAAAATGCCCAAAAAAGATGGGCTGAACCTCATAAAACGGGTGCGTCAAAACAACTATAGTATCCCGATCGTTTTGATGACCAGTTTTGCCGAACAAGAGTTGCTGCTCGATGCTGCCAATCTCTCGATCGATGGTTATCTGGTCAAACCTGTGGAACTCGAAAAGCTCACCTTTACCGTTTGCAGAGCGATACAACGTACCCACAAAAACGAGGGTCTAATCATACTGGGTAAAAAACTTTTTTACAACTCGGCGACGAAAGAGCTTTATTTCAACGGCTCAGTTGTCTCATTGGGTATGAAAGAGCAGGAGCTGTTGCTGCTTTTGATCAACAACCGTCATAAAACTATTAGTAAAGACGAAATTGGGAAGGTTCTATGGCCTCTCGATCCGATCTGCGATTCGGCAATCAAAAACATCGTTTTACGACTGCGAAAAAAACTCGGATTGGACATCATCATCTCCGTCAGAGGGATCGGCTATCGTCTCGATACCCGCGATCTTCCGCGATAAGCTATGATCCTATCCCTCCTCTTAGCGGCTACCTCTGCATGGGCTATTTTCCTCTCTTACAAAGTAAGATCGTTGCAAAAAGAGCAGGAGCGCTTACGCCGCGAGAGCAAAGAGGATTCCAAAGTCCTTTTTTTAAATTCTCGCTACGCTTCGATGGGGGAGACGGTCGGTAATATCGCCCATCAGTGGAAACAGCCTCTCAATGCCATCGGAACGATCCAAAATTCTATCAAAGCCGCCCTCATTTTTCAAGGAGAAATTTCAAAAGAGAAGCTTTTGTATTCGGTCGAAACGAGTTTTAAACTCCTCCAGCATTTGGCCGAAACGATCGATACCTTTTACAGCTTTTTATCGCAGCAAAACAGTGAAAAAATGAGCTTTAGCGTCGCCGATGAGCTGGAAAAAGTCCGAAAAATCACTGAATACTCGTTTGAAAACAGCCATATTGCCCTCAACTATGAGTTGGAGATAAACCCGACAATCCAAGGAAATGCCAACGAGTTCACCCATGCGATGCTCAACCTGATCCTCAACGCTAAAGATGCGTTTGATACTTCTTCCGTTGAACTCCCTGCCATCACGGTGCGTGTCATCGGAGAAGAAAATAACTCTATTATTACCGTCTCGGACAATGCCGGGGGTATCCGTCTAAATCCTGTTGAGATGGTGTTCGATCTCCATACGACGACCAAAGAAGAGGGGTCGGGTCTGGGGCTTTTTATGACCAAAAATATCATTGAAAATCGCTTCGGAGGAAAGATTTCCGTCAAAAATATCAAAGGGGGAGCATGTTTTACCATCGAATTACCCTACAGCGAATACGGGGAAAATTACGCCGATATGATAATCCCCGATGAGAGATTTACTCTGGATCGGATCAATCAACTCTCCCGAAAAATCATCGAACTCGAAGAGGTTGAAAAAGCCCTCAAAAAATGGGCCGATATTTTTAAAAAAGCCCATTGGGGAATCGCCATGCACGTCGGGACAAGCAACCGTTTTGATTCAACCAATGATGCATTTAATTCTATGTACGGCTACACACCACAAGAATTGAGGGAGATTAGTGTCCCTGATCTGTTTCCCCCTGAGACACTCTCAGTTCTATCACGCGTGCAACAAAGAGCATTTGAAAACGGGTATGTAGCGTTTGAAACGATCAATAAACGGCGCGACGGCTCCACATTTCCCGTATCGGTCGAGCTTATTGTGGTCAAAGACGACGAGGGCGAAATTTTGTATCATATGGCCAACATTTGGGATATGAGCGCCCATAAAGAAGCGGAAGAGAAACTTTTTCTCAAACAATTCGCCCTCGATACGATCCACGAAGCGGTATATCTCATTGATGAAAACTCGATGTTTTATTATGTAAACGATGGAGCCTGCAAAGCTCTCGGTTACACTAAAGAAGAGCTTTTGAGTATGGGGGTTGTCGATATAGATCCGAACTGCTCTGTAGGCTGGTGGGGTATACATTGGGAAGATATTAAAAGACTCAAAACCGTTCTCGGACAAGCAAGCCATCGGAAAAAAGACGGGAGCGTGTTTCCTATAGAAGTGAGTTCCAACTACTTTGAGTACAACGGTGTAGGTTACAGTCTTGCGGTAGCCCGTGACATCACGGAGCGATTGCAACTCGAAACGCAAAAAGAGAATGAACGGATGCGTCTCTTCTTCGAGCGTCAACTTGTCGGTATGGCAATCACTTCTCCTGAAAAAGGGTGGATACATACCAACGAGAAACTCCGACAGATGCTCGGGTATACTCAGGAAGAACTAACCAAGTCTACATGGGTAGAGATGACCTATCCTGAAGATTTAGCTCCCGATCTCGAACAGTTTACCAAACTGATGAATGACGAGATTGAAGACTATATGCTCGAAAAACGGTTTATCCGAAAAAACGGTACGGTTCTCTATACGAATCTTGCGGTAAGCTGTGTCCGTAACGATGATCGATCCGTTAACTACGTCTTGGCACTTCTTGAAGATATCAGCGATCGAAAAGCAATGGAAGCATCTCAAAAAGAGGCAAATGATCGCTATATACAAATTCTCGACAACAGTATCGACGTCATCTATCTGATCGAAGTTACTATTGACGGACATTTTATTTATGTGGATGTCAATGCTGCCTATGAGGAAGTAACGGGAATACCTCGCGACGTTGTCATAGGTTTGGATGTCGAGGATATTGAGGATGAGACGTTCCGTACCATATTAATCGATAAATTCACCTCGTGCCTTAAGGCAGGGAAAAAAACCGATTATACTGCCGATTATCCTTTCCATGCCGGTATCAGGACCTTTCACTCCATTCTCTTACCGATATGGGATGATAGCGGACGGATCGTCCGTATCGTCGGATCAGCACGAGATATCACCGAACGTAAAGAGTTAGAAGCTCTTTTAGAAAAAGAGCGTAAATTTCTCATCGATGCACAGCGGGTTGCCCATACAGGAAGCTGGTATTTAGATATACAAAATAGTCTTCTTACGTGGTCTGATGAGACCTATCGAATATTTGAGCTGGATAAAGAGAGCATAGTTGATCTCCATAAAACCTTTTACGAACGTGTCCATCCTGAGGAAAGAGAGATGGTAGAAGCACCATATGTAGAATCCCTAAAGACAAAGCTTCCGTACGAGATAGAACACCGAATTATGATGGAGGACGGTCGAATCAAGTACGTCATCGAACGGTGTGAGCATGTGTACGACGATGAGGGGAAACCCCTCTATTCGATAGGGACGGTACAAGACATTACTGAGCGGAAAAAGGCGGAAGAACTTATTCAAACTTTGAATGCGACGCTTGAAAAACGGGTTATCGAACGAACGTTTCAACTCGAAGAGGCCGTTAGAAATCTGCATGATGAGATTACACAAAAAAATATGCTTCAGCAGGAGCAGCTGTTACTTGAAACGCGCCTCTCTAAACTCGCTGCAACGGTGCCGGGGGTCAACTATATTTTTGAGAGAACGGTTGAGGGGATCGTCCGTTTTACCTACCTCGCACCGACGTTCGAAGTGTTATTCGGGCTCTCTATAGAATCGGCAATGGATGATTTTAGCGTTGTTATGGAACAAATGCACCCTGATGATCGTGAAACGATACGTCAAAGTATCATTGCAACCGCTCGCGATTTTACCGATTGGCATGAAGAGTTTCGGATCCATCATCCGCAAAAAGGGCTCCGTTGGATCGAAGGGCAATCCTCACCCGTATTACAAGAAGATGGTGGAATCTTATGGTATGGATTCTTTTACAATATCACCGAACGTAAACAGACCGAAAAAGCGCTCAGAGAGAGCGAAGAGACCTTCCGTGCCATCGTCGAAAATTCCCCCGATGTTATCAGCCGCTATGACCTCCAAATGCGACGTACCTACATCAATCCATTGATGCAATGTTTACTCGACAAACCTCTGGATGAGGTTCTTGGAAAACCCCCGCGTGAATTTTCTCCGCTTTTGGATGTCGACGTTTTTGAACAGCTTTTCGATACCGTTGTACAGGGTAAGAGTGAACTTGAATACGAAGGAGTATTTATTGCACCGTGGGGTGAGAGACGTTTGGGAAATCAGCGTATTATTCCGGAATTCGATGAAGATCGGAATGTGATCAGTGTGATGGTAATCGGTCGGGATATGACGGAGCGGGTAGAAGCTGAAAAACGGCTCAAAATGATTGAGATGGCAGTTAACAGCTCTGCTGAAGCGGTTTATATCAACAATAAAGAGCTCTCCATCATCTATGTGAATGACGAAGCATGTCGAATGCTCGGATACACACGTGATGAGTTATTGAGTATGAAAATTTTAGAGATCGATGCGAAATATACCGTTCAAGAGATTGATGAGATTATAAAAACAAAAATCAGAGAAGGTAAAGTGATTTTTGAGACACAGCATCGTAAAAAAGACGGTTCTGTGATCGATGTCGAAGTCGCCGGCAGTTTTTTTATCCATGAAGAGGATACGATTTTGATCTCGCTCGTGAAAGAGATCAGCTGACTTTGGCGGCCTTTTCCTCTTCCTCCGTATAGTGTACCTCTGTTGCGAAAAGGTTTTTTATCTCCATATGGCATTTTTCCAATGATGTAGTATTCTGATGTTTGAGGGTAGTTTCACTTTTTTGTAAAACTTTGATTTGATGGAAGAGGAGATGAAAGGCGTAACAACTTTCTCCATTTTCATAATTTCTATTCATTTGATCTCCTCTCCGCACACATTATTTACTTACCTAACCATACCTCTTTTTCTAGCACAAAACGGTCTCAGATTTTGTGTGTTATCGTGACCGAAACGTGACCTCTGTGTTGCTATGATTATTAAATTGGATTAATAATGGATCGTCTTCGTATGATAAGTCGGACGCATACGTGAAAGCAAAGGGAGAGTGAGTGTGTCAACTATAGAACCTCATGCGGACAAGTTAAAGTATATCTTTGATAATGCGAAAGTGGGAATCGCGATATGCAACGCAGTGGATAATACGCTCGAACTCGTCAATCCTGCATTTGCACATATCCACGGTTATGAGCCGCATGAATTGATCGGTGCCTCTCCCGGTAATGTGTTCGCCCCAGAATGTATGCTCCGCCTCGAAGCACATGAAAGCACCCACTCCTGCGCAATTAGTGACATGGCTTTCGAAACGACCCACATTCGAAAAGACGGTTCGCTTGTCCCTGTTTCAGTCCATATCACGGTGATCAAAGACGAACACGGAACTATTACACAGCGCATGGCCAATATTCAAGATATTAGCGAACGGAAAAATAAGGAGGAACTTTTATACAAAAAAGAGCGGGAATTTCGTTCCCTTGCTGAGAACTCTCCTGACGTCATTATCCGTTACAATTGTGAGGGGCAGCGTATTTACGTCAATCCGATGGGAGAAAAATTGTTCGGTTGCTCTGCAGATGAAATTATAGGGAAAACACCCTTAGAGGGGTCTCCTATTCCTGCTGAAATGATGTTTATGGAGAAATTTCATACGGTTATCCAAACAGGAAAATCCATTGAAGTGGAAACTGCCTTTATGATACCTAACGGAGGAGAAGGGTGGGGGCACATGCGGATCGTTCCCGAGTTCGATATGAACGGAAAAATTGTCAGCGTGCTAACGATAGGACGCGACATCACTGAACGTAAAATTATTGAAAAAAAGATAGAACATATAGCGCACCACGATGCACTAACGGGTTTGCCGAACCGTATCCTCGTTAAAGAGCGAACCGAACAGATTATTGCCAACGCTAAGAGCACAGGGACAAAAGCGGCATTTTTATTTATCGATCTGGATGGATTTAAAGCTATTAATGACACGATGGGACATTCTGTGGGGGACGAGGTTTTAAAAATCGTTGCTTCGCGGTTGATGGAAACAATTCGTCCATACGATACGATCAGTCGTCAAGGTGGGGACGAGTTCCTTTTAATCTTCTCCGATGTTACGGATATAAACGATCTCCTCAGTGTTGTCGAGAAACTGCTCTTGCACATAGAAGATCCGTTTCCCATCACAGAGTATTCTCTTAGCCTTTCTGCTTCTATCGGAATCGCCCTCTATCCTGAGCACGGAGAGACGTTTGACTCACTACTCCAAAACGCCGATACCGCGATGTACAAAGCCAAAGAGTCGGGAAAAAACGGCTATTGCCTCTATACTGAACAAATGCACCATAATCTGCTAGGGGAATTTAAGCTCCAAAATGACTTAAAAAGTGCCATAAGCAACAACGAATTCGTAGTGCACTATCAGCCCCAAATCGATCTTGCTCTCAACCGTATTACGGGTGTGGAAGCATTGATTCGGTGGGAACATCCGCAGTATGGGACGATAATGCCGATGAATTTTATCCCTTTCGCAGAATCGAACGGTTTGATTGTTCAAATCGGTCAATGGGTACTTGAAGAGGCATGTACCCAAGCTGCTCTTTGGCACGCAAAGGGGATAGCCATCACTGTCGCCGTGAACATCTCTGCGGTGCAGTTTAAACGGGGAAATTTGGAAGCGGTAGTGAAGAAAGCACTGGATATTTCCGGAATCAATCCCCGCTTTTTAGAGCTGGAACTTACCGAATCAATTCTGATACACGATGCCGAAAATATTCTCAAAACGGTTCGTTCACTGAAAGAATTAGGGATACAACTCTCTATAGATGATTTCGGCACGGGATATTCGAGTTTGTCGTATCTTAAACGTTTCGCCGTCGATAAACTCAAAATTGACCAATCGTTCGTCCGTGATATTTTACGAGATCAAGAAGATGCCGCTATCGTAAGAACCATTATCCAAATAGCCAAGAGTCTCAACCTGAAAACGATTGCGGAAGGGGTAGAGGACGCATCGGTACTGAATGTTATAGGTGCTTATGGATGCGATGAAGTGCAAGGGTACCATTTTACCAAACCTCTCGAAGCATCTGCTTTTGAACTTTTTTATGCAAATTTTAGAAATTAAACGGATAAGAGAGTAGTCATGTCAACAATAGAACCGCATATCCATGAACACAAAAAATCAAATCAAATCAATGAGTTTTATACCCAGATATTTAACAACAGCATCGATGTTATTTATCTCATAGAAGTGACCCCTGATGGGCGTTTTATCCATCTGGACATCAACCCTGCCTATGTCGAAGTATCCGGCATGGCGAGAGAAGAGATTGTAGGGCGTTATGTCGATGAGTTCGAAAATGAACCCTTCCGTACCATTCTCCTCGATAAATACACCTCCTGCCTTAATGGTGGAGAGAAAACCGACTATATCGGTGAATACGATTTCCCATTAGGGCGTAAATTTTTTCATTCCACTCTCTCCCCGATACATGACGAGAACGGACGAATCCATCAAATTGTCGGAATAGCCAGAGATATTACCGAACGCAAAGAGATAGAAAAACAGTTATTAGAACAGAATCGCTTCCTTGAATCGCTATTGAACGCCATTCCGGTGCCGATCTTCTTGAAGGACAAAGAGACCCGATATAAAGGATTTAATAAAGCCTTCGAAGAGTTTTACGGCAAAAAGAAAGAGGAACTGATAGGAAAAGGGGTATATGATCTCTTTCCTCATGAGCAGGCACAGGTGTTTTTTAACGCAGACGCAGATTTATTTCGCAATGGCGGCACCCAAATATACGAAGCCCAGCTTCAGGATGTACGGGGCGAAGACCATACGGTGATGTTTCACAAAGCAATCTATTTTGACGAAGCCGGAGAAGCGATGGGTCAAATCGGCACTATTTTGGATATCACCGAACGAAAGAATCAAGAAGAGCGGATACGTAAGAGCAGCGCGAAGCTCTCCGCACTTATTGCCACTATTCCCGATTTACTGTGGGTAAAAGATACAGAGGGGAAATATCTGACGTGTAATAGCCATTTTGAGCGGTTTTTCGGAGCGCCTATGAGTGAAATTATCGGTAAAACAGACTACGATTTTATTACGAAAGAAGAAGCCGATCTGTGTATCCAAACGGACAAGTTAGCGATTGAAGCCGGAACTATTTGTATTACCCAAGAGACGATTACGTACCAAGAAGACGGAACAACCGGAGTTTTAGAAATACGAAAGCTCCCCGTCTACAGTGATACAGAGTTCATGGGTGTACTGGGGATCGGACGGGATATCACGGAAAGACTACGGGGTGAAGAGCGTCTGCGTCAAAGTGAAGAGGCGTATCGCACGTTAGCGGAAAACTATCCCGACGTAATCATCCGTTATGACCGTGAATGCCGACGCACCTATGTTAATCCGGCGCTACTAAAAATCTCAGGATACAGCGAAAAGGAGCTTTTAGGAAAGCAACCGTATGAATATGCATCGCTGATTGCACCGCACTATTTTATGGCGGAACTACAAAAGGTGATAGATACCGAAGTTTCCTCTGAACACGAAGTAGCGGTCTACCGTCCAAATGGAGAAATTGGGTGGTATATGGCATCCTTTGTCCCCGAATTTGACGGGGAGAGTGTCTGCGGTGTCTTATGTGTTGCTCACGACATTACCGATGCCAAGCGGTATGAACTGATGCTGCAAAAAAGTGCCGATTTGGAAAAAACACTTTCTCGTATGGTTGCCAATCTCCCCGGTTTTGTTTATACCTCGTATATGACTCGTGAGGGGACTTCGGGCTTTCGTTATGCCAGTTCGGGAATCACGACTCTTTTCGGACTTCTCCCTGAAAATGTAACCGAGGATCTTTCCGTATTTTATGCGGTGATACACGAGGATGATGTCGCTCTGCTAAAAAAAGCTATTGAATTTTCAGCTTTCAAAATGTCCCCTTTGGAAATAGTATTTCGGGTTAAACAACATCGTCATGAAAAACGTTGGGTCGAAGCACGAGCTTTTCCCCAAATAGAGACCGACGGAAGCGGCACGATCTTATGGCATGGTGTAATGCTGGATGTTACCGATCGGATGCAGCTTGAAGCAAAGTTGCACAAAAAAGAAGCGAGACTGAACGAGGCGCAGCAAATCGCCAAATTAGGAAGCTGGGAATTAAGATTTTCGGATCAGACACTGATATGGTCAGATGAAATCTACCGTATTTTCGAAGTAACCCCTTCCGAGCAGCCTCCGAGCTATGATCAATTCATCAATGCCGTCCATCCCGAAGATCGGGAAGTTGTCGATACCGCATTCCTACAATCGCTTGCCGATAAAACTCCGTATGAGATTATTCACCGCCTTAGAATGAGAGATGGACGGATTAAATATGTCCATGAAAAAGGGAAAACCTATTACGATTCACAAGGTGATCCGCTCCGTACCATCGGAACGGTACAAGACATTACCAAACAAAAAAGTATTGAAAAGAAAATAGAGTTTATGGCGCATCATGATGCCCTTACGGGTCTGCCGAATCGTATCCTAGCACAGGAGCGAACCGAGAAGGTCATGGCCAATGCCAAGGAAGCAGGAAATAAAGCGGCACTTTTATTTATCGATTTGGACGGATTTAAAACGATCAACGACTCTTTAGGTCATTCAGTAGGAGACACGATATTAAAAAACGTTACTGCACGCCTGATCAACTGTATCCGAAAAAGTGACACGCTCAGCCGTCAAGGAGGGGATGAATTTCTCCTTGTATTATCGGACATCGACACGCTTGAGGATATTAGGACTCTTGCCGATAAACTTTTAAAAGAGATGGAAAAACCGTTTATGATCGGCAATCAATCCTTGTCTCTTTCAGGATCTATCGGAATTGCGATCTATCCTGAACACGGAGAAACGTTTGAAACACTGCTTCAATGTTCCGATACGGCGATGTACCGTGCTAAAGAGACGGGGAAAAACAGCTATTGTTTCTATACTCAGCAGATGAATCATAATTTGATCGGATTGTTTAAAATGCAAAACGACCTTCGACGCGCATTAGAGAACAATGAGTTTGTACTCCATTATCAGCCCCAAATCGATCTTTCCACCAACCGTATTACAGGAGCTGAAGCACTGATTCGATGGGAACATCCGGATTTGGGGATGATCCCTCCGATGAATTTTATACCAATCGCGGAAAGCAGCGGATTGATCGTCTCTATCGGCCAATGGGTCATTGAAGAAGCGTGCAGACAAACGGCTCTTTGGCACGCAAAGGGGATAGCCATCACTGTCGCCGTCAATATATCGTCTATGCAGTTTAAAAGGGGTAATTTGGAGAGTGTTGTCGAAAATGCGTTGAGCGAATCCAAAATCGATCCCCATTCTCTAGAGCTTGAACTCACTGAGTCGATCATAATGCACGATACCGAGAATACACTCCAATCGGTTCGTAATCTAAAAGCTCTGGGGGTACAGCTCTCCATCGATGATTTCGGTACGGGGTATTCGTCTCTGGCGTATCTCAAACGCTTTGCCGTCGATAAACTCAAAATCGACCAATCGTTCGTTAGGGATATTTTACAAGACCAAGAAGATGCGATTATCGTCCGTACTATTGTTCAAATGGCGAAAAGTCTCAACCTCAAAACCATTGCCGAAGGGGTAGAAAATAAAGAGGTACTTGCGCTCATAGAGGGGTATGGATGTGATGAAGTTCAAGGATACTATTTTGCTAAACCGATGAGGGCGGTAGAGTTTGAAACGTATTTCAACGGCAGATTAGAGGAGTAAAAAAGAAAAAATAAGAGTTCTTTCCCAAAAAAGGGAAATTTGAGAGGATTATACCGCTCCGAAAGAGAGTTTTCCGCCGCGTTGGAACGATTTGATCTCTTCATACGTTTTTTCGCT
>NZ_MIBU01000231.1:0-3859 GCF_001830725.1 Sulfuricurvum sp. RIFOXYD12_FULL_44_77 | reverse complement strand
ATTCGTGATGTCGAACTTTACCGATTACAACTTCGCGCTCGGTGAAAAAAGTCCGTTTGATTTTTACGATACCTATTCTATCTGTAAACTCAAAGTAATTTATACGGTAGCAAAAACTCGCCCCGAAGCAGCGGCATTTGCCCCGTGTACGTTGATGGTGTATAAGAAAAAAGATGCCGATGAAATCGTAATGGGCTTCCCGGGCGTCTATAACTGGATGAGCAGTGCTCGTGTCGATAACTCAGAGGCAAAAGAGACGTTGCTTCAGGCTCAGAAAGATTTTGAGGGCGTTTTGAACAGCGTCATCGAGTAATACAGGAGATAAGTGTTATAATTTCGGCATTTGCAGCAATTAATGAGTCTCTAATGCCTTTATCCCTGATTGATTCCGCCGACCATATCGTTTTGGTAGCACATAAAAGTCCCGATGCCGATTCGCTCGGCGCGGCGTGTGCTTTTTACTCCTATTTACTTCGGAGCCAAAAGAAAATAACCCTTTTTTGTGCTTCATCCGTAGTCGATCCCAATCTCGCTTTTTTACCGTGGTTTGACAAAATAACCGACCGTTTTCCCGAAGATGCCGAGTTGCTTATCAGCTTTGACTGCGGCAGTTATGGACGGCTTGGAATTGAAAAAGAGTTACCGCTTATCAATATTGATCATCATGTCAGTAATGATCTATTCGGTACGTGCAACATAGTGGATAGTTCGGCAATTAGCACGACCGAAGTCGTTTATGACTATTTTGTTGCCAACGGTATAAAAATCAATGGTAAAATAGCGCTTTCGCTTTATGCCGGACTGCTCGATGATTCGAAATGTTTTAGCGCACCCGAATGCAGCACGAAAACGTTTGCGATGGCGCAAGGACTCTTGGAACTCGGAGCCGATCACGCGATGTGTATGGAGTGGCTTTACCGACGCCGTTCTCTTGCCTCTTTGAGAATACGGGGAATCTTGCTCAAACAGATGAAGCTGTTAGCGGATGCTCGCCTAGCGGTGTTTGAGGTTTCCCTCCCTTTATTGGAGGAGAGCGGTGCTAGTGTTTCTGAGTGCAAAAGCGTATTGGATGAAGCATTAGGGATGCGAAGTGTTCAAGCGGCTATTATGGTGTTGGAACACCCGCTTGGGGGGATAAAGCTCTCTTTGCGGACAGACGGAACGGTTGATGCCGCTAAGATTATGACCTCATTCGGCGGCGGCGGACACGTGAAACGCTCAGGTACCTGGATAAAACAAGAAAATTATGATGAGCTTATCAAAAATATTATGGTAATGATTACAAAGGAGTTTATGTGAGAAGAGGCCGAAATAATTCGGGAATTGTTGGATGGGTACTGGTTGTTCTAGTTTTGAGTGCCGTTGGATTTATGGGTTTTTCACCGCTGTTTGAGAAGGATGACCCGAAAGTTTCCCTATCTCAAGACGGGTATTGGAATTTTAGAGACCCTATCCATGTCAGCGTAGAAGATACTAGCGGGTTAAAATCGTTTAAAGCAACGATTGTAACACCGCATGAAGAGTGGGTTGTTGCTGAAGAAAACGCGAAATCTTCAGAGACTAAAAAAGTATTTGATATCCTCCCTCCCAAAGGGGTGCGTCGAGTCGAAGCAACCTCTATCGTTTTGAAAATTGAAGCGACCGACAACAGTTTATGGGGTCTGTTTATGGGGAACACCTACAAAGAGGAGATCACCCTCATTATCGACCAGCGTCGTCCGGTGCTTGCGATTGTTGCCAACTCCTACAAAATTCAAAAAGGGGGATCGGCGATTGTTATTTTTAAAGCCGAAGACCCTCATATGCAAAGTTTGAAAATTGAGACCTCTTTTGGCAAAACATTTGTCGCACAGCCTTTTATGAAAGAGGGATACTACGCCTCTTTGGTTGCGTGGCCGGTTCAAGAACAAACCTTCAGTGCGACCGTAGTCGCGCGTGACCGTGCCGGAAATGAGACAAAAAGTGCTATACCGCTTCGTCTGAAAGATCATGTTTACCGAGTATCCAATATTGAACTCAGTGATGCTTTCTTAGACGGTAAGATTGCGGAACTTGCGAATGAATACGAACAAACGGCAGGGGTGGATGACCGCTTGGAGCAGTTTCGTATCATTAACGAAAAAGTGCGTGCCGATAATGAGAAAATTATCCATGACATTACCTCGAAAGTTTCTAAAAATATGATACTTGATTTTACTCCGGAACCTTTTTACCCCCTCGTGAACGGTCAAAAAGTAGCCGATTTCGGGGATCACCGCATTTACAGTTATAAAGGTCAAGAAAATGTGAGTCAAGCGTATCATATGGGGCTTGATTTAGCGAGTGTTGCGATGGGACCGATTACGTCTTCCAACGGCGGCAATGTTGTTTTTTCTCAACCCAACGGAATTTACGGTAACTTGCCGATTATCGATCACGGGTTCGGTCTTTACACCCTCTATGGCCACTGTTCGGAAGTGCATGTGCAAGAGGGAGATGTTGCCGCACTCGGGCAAGAGATCGCAAAAACGGGGCTTAGCGGCTATGCGATGGGGGATCATCTCCATTTCGGTATTTTGGTACAAGGAATCGAAGTCCGCCCGGAAGAGTGGATGGATACAAAATGGATCTATGACAACATAACCAGTGTTATTGAGAACGCCAAAGTAATCATTAACCAACGTTGAAACACGGTATAATTTCACAATAGAGCTAAGGATAACACGCACATGATGCAAACAACGATCGGTAAAAGTGTCGAACTCGTGGGTATAGGTTTGCACCGAGGCTCCCCCGTCAAATTACGGCTTGAACCCTTAGGAGCTAACAGTGGTATTGTTTTCTACCGCAGTGATGCCGGTGTATCCATTCCGCTGATTCCTGAGAATGTTGTCGACACGAAAATGGCAACGGTTATCGGGCGCGAAGGGGTAACGATTTCGACGATCGAGCATATGCTCTCGGCGATCTATGCTTACGGTGTCGATAATCTTCGCGTTATCGTCGATGCGGATGAAGTACCTGTTATGGACGGCTCCTCTATGAGCTTTTGTATGCTTCTTGAAGAGGCGGGAATCGTAGCACAGGACGTGCCTAAGAAAATTATGCGAATCAAAAAAGAGGTGATCGTTCAAGAGGGGGACAAATACGTTAAATTGATCCCGTCCAATGATATGAACTATGATTTTACGATCAAATTTTCACACCCCGTTATTGATCAGCAAAGCTATGTCCTCTCTTTTACCAAAGAGAATTATAAAAAAGAGATCGCACGTGCTCGAACGTTCGGATTTGTCCATGAAGTGCAATATCTCCGCTCCAAAGGGCTCGCTCTGGGCGGAAGTTTGGAAAATGCGGTCGTATTGGATGATAAAAAAGTGCTCAACCCTGAGGGGCTTCGGTTCGGTGATGAGTTTGTACGTCACAAAATTCTTGATGCGATCGGCGATATGTCGCTGATCGGAATGAATTTCATCGGTAACTACGAAGCGTTCGCGGGGAGTCATGATCTTAACCATAAATTGACGTTAGAGCTTTTAAAAGATCCGGCGAACTACGAGATCGTCGAACTAGCGCACGCAGAGTCGAAAGAGTTGGCAAAAGCGTATGCATGACGCCCTTGTCATCGCGTTAAGTTCCCCCGTATTGGTGGGAATTTACAAAGATGGAATTTTAGTCGAAGAGATTAAAAATGAGGGGATGAGTTCGGATGTGCTGGCGGAGATTTTTGACTCGCTGTTAGCGCGGTATACTTTTTCGCATTTGATGTATGCCAAAGGTCCCGGGAGTTTTATGGGGATCAAGGTCACCTATATTTTTCTAAAAACACTCAGTATTGCACGAAAAATCCCCCTTTTGGCAACGGATGCCTTCTTTTTTA
>NZ_MIBU01000230.1:0-3856 GCF_001830725.1 Sulfuricurvum sp. RIFOXYD12_FULL_44_77 | reverse complement strand
CTACCGGTAATTCTTCGTTCACGCGTTCCCTTATTGTATGTAATCAACGACTTTTGAGAGGGTCGTTACCTCTTTTATCAGGCTTACCACTTCTTGATGGGCAGGATGAGGAACATAAACATCCAATGCCGCTTGCTCCTCAAACTGTGATATCAATACCATATCAAACGATCTCTCACTTCGGCTGATATCGATCCCTACTTCCATCGAGTGGAGCGTATTGATTTTCGAAGGGAGTGCTTCGAGCATCTCTTTCACACGTGCCATATTTGACTCTTTATTCTCTTCTTTAAATTGGAACATTACGATATGTACTAACATCAATTTCTCCTTATCTTTCAATCAAATCTTTTAAACTCTGGCGAGGCGATTTCCCCTCTAAAATTGCGTACACTTCTGCCGCGATAGGGAGATAGATGCTACGGTCTAACGCTATCTCATGAAGAGCATAAGCCGTTCCTATCCCCTCACTCACTTCACCGATCTCTTCACAAACGGCCTCTTTTGTTTTTCCGCTCGCTAACCCAAGTCCTACCCGATAGTTACGGGACATCGAGGAGCTGGCGGTCAAAAACAGATCTCCCGCACCGCTGAGACCTAAAAAACTCTCCTGAGTCCCACCGTACGCCCGACCGAAACGCTCCATCTCGACAAGTCCACGTGCGATCAAACTGGCCGCCGCATTATGACCGAGAGCCAACCCCTCACAAATCCCCGCAGCGATAGCAATAACGTTTTTATAGGCTCCCGTAATCTCAGCCCCGATAACGTCACTGCTGGTATAGGTACGGATAAAAGAGGGGAAAAGATTAGCGATCGCACTCGCCGTGTCTGCAGATACGGAATTCACCACAAGTGCCGTAGGAAGAGAGCGCATTACTTCACTCGCGAAGGAAGGACCCGATAAAAAGGCGATATTCTCCGCAGGCACATACTCCCCGTAAATTTCATTCAAAAAGCGTCCGCTGCAGGCTTCAATCCCTTTTGCGGCAACGAGAATTTTCTGTCCGTTATAGACAAAATTTTCCTTTAGCCACTGCGCGACCTGCTGTGCGGGAACCGTAATGATAAGGTACTCACACGCAAGTACTTCGCCCAGAGATCTAAAATTTGACCAATCACGAGGTGTTCGTGAGGTAATAATCACCTCGTTTTTCTCAGACATGGCAAAGGCGAGAGCTTCACCCCATTTGCCTGCTCCGATTACCCCGACTTTAGCCATTTTAGCCCCCCATCAACGCGGTAAGTTCCGCAATTTTATCTTCATATCCGACCACCACGAGAATATCATCCGGATCGATGTGGTGGTTATGTCCGCGCGCCGTAAAACTGAATGTAGCGGAGAGTTCATGATCGACGATTGCCAGTACCAATACATCGTGTTCTCCTGCCCAATCAATATCGTAGAGATGCTTCCCTACCAAAAATGCTCCCTTAGGAACCGTAATTTGGGCGATTTTTAACGACGAATTTTCATACAAAATATCGTGAAGCACTTCGGTAACAGTCGGTTTCTCTAACATTTCAGTGATGACGTTTGCCGTAATTTGGAGGATTGACATCACTTTGTTCGCCCCCGCACTTTTCATCTTTGCCGCACTCTCCTGATCACCGGCAAGGGCGATAATAGAGAGGTGTTCAAAAGTGGAACGTAGAGATATGGTCAAAAAGACATTCTCCGCATCGTTACCCAGTGCACAAAAAGCGATTAAATCATTCGGATCAAATCGTTCTTCGATACTTTTCCAATCTTCACCTAAATCAAAATGCTCCGTCTCAAATCCCGCTATTTCAGCCGCTTGACGTTCATTATCATCCATAACAAAAACAACAAAAGATTCGTATTCATGGACGATTTGCAAAGCGATTTGTTTAGCATATTCGTTAAAACCAAACACAACGGCACTGCGGTATGTCATTTTCTCCCCTTATGGTAGAGTAGTGTTTTAAATTCATCGATCAATGCTCTCGTGCCGATAACAATCGCCACAT
Source organism: Sulfuricurvum sp. RIFOXYD12_FULL_44_77 (assembly GCF_001830725.1). Lineage (NCBI taxonomy): Bacteria > Pseudomonadati > Campylobacterota > Epsilonproteobacteria > Campylobacterales > Sulfurimonadaceae > Sulfuricurvum > Sulfuricurvum sp. RIFOXYD12_FULL_44_77. Next base: position 1,864 of record NZ_MIBU01000230.1, on the reverse strand, counting down.
CTCGTTCATGAATAACGATATTTTCGGGAGGGTTAAAGAAAAACGATTTCTCTTGCGTTTTATAGACCCCTAGCACAATCAGCCGTTTGTGAAACAACGGCAAACGGCATATATCAAAAAAGCGGCTTGCCATGGTCGTATCTAATCCAATCTCATCCATAAAAACACCGTTGTTTTCAGAACGGAGGGCATGAATCACTTCAAACGCCACGGGTCGCCCACTCACCTCTTTACTGATCAACCCGATTAATTCCTGAGTATAAACAACCTCATTGATTCCGGCGAGTGAGAGTTTACGGCGATTCTCCTGATGAACCAGTATCGACAGCAAAGAGACACTTTTCGAGAGTTCTCGGATGGTCAGTGCCGTATAAATATTATATACATCGCTCTCTTGCAATAAAATAACTGAAATAACCTGCTTTTCAAAATCGATCCGCAGCGCATGATAAGAGTGGAGCGATCCCGAATCAAACGCCAGTGCTAAAAAGCCCTCTTTTTGTGCCTGCGCCACTTTTTCAGGATCTTTCTCTAAAATAACCGCTTTTTTACCGCTCTTTTTAAATCGCTCCGCTATCTGATACGCGAGGGGAGTATAGCCGCAAATCAGATAAAATTGCTTGATTTTTGAGACATCTTCAATGAGTTTATCCTCTTTGATCTCATCGAGTTTTTCGGTAAATGCCGATACCACGATAGAGGTCGCAAAGGAGATAACGGCGATCCCCGCTACGATAATCGCCATAGCAACGGTTCGCCCCTCCGTCGTGACCGGAACTAAATCGCCGTATCCGACGGTGAAAATCGTCACGACCGACCAATAAACGGCATCAAAAAGGGTATTGATCGGCGAAGCGGGATTATTCGCTTCCATGACATAAATCAAAACCGAAGAGACGATAATGATTACCGTCGCAAAAACAGCAAGGGTAAAAAGTTCAAACTTTTTCGATGAGAGGATCGAGAGAAACTGGGACAAACTTTTGGCGTATCGAAACAGCTTAAAGACCCGAAAGAGGATAAAGACCCGTAACAATCGCATCTCATGGAAAAACGGCATAATCGCCAATAAATCTATGATAGCCGAAGGGGATACGACATATTCGAGTTTTTTCGCCCCGATAAGGCGCAACGTACCCACCCAACGAAACGGTCGTTGCAAAAAGAGGTCATGTTCGTACTCTTCAATAATCACTTTTGACGTATCGCTGTAAACCCACAATCGCAAAATATATTCAGCTAAAAATATGAGAGAGACGACGTAATTATTAAAAAAAAGCCACTCAGGGCTCACATCGTTTTTTACATGGAGAATCAAGATATAGACACTCATGGCGATCAACGCCATCATAGTGTAATCAAAAAACTTTTTATACGGGTATGAAGGGTTTTCGAGAAGATTATGAAAAAACTTTTTAACGTGGCGATAGCGTGGGGAAGCGTGAAGATAAAACGCGATCCCTACAATCCATTCTCCAATCATAACTAGCTCTTATTGCGCTAGTTTAGATTGGAGAATTTCATTCAATGTATTCGGATTTGCCGAACCTTTCGATGCTTTCATCGCTTGACCGACGAAGAATCCGAAGAGTTTATCTTTTCCTGATTTATACTCGGCTACTTTATCAGCGTTTGCGGCGAGAATTTCATCGATCAATGCTTCAAGAGCACCTGTATCACTCACTTGTTTAAGGCCCAGTTTTTCGATAACCGCATCGATATCTCCGCCGTTTTCGAGGAGGTAATCGAGAACCTCTTTCGCCGCTTTGCCGCTAATCACAGACTCTTCGATACGCTTGACGAGAGTTCCGAGCATTACCGCACTGATCGGTGAGGTTGAGGGACTCATACCGCCGCTCAAACG
>NZ_MIBU01000229.1:0-5354 GCF_001830725.1 Sulfuricurvum sp. RIFOXYD12_FULL_44_77 | reverse complement strand
TGACTTTACAATCATCGCACATTTTCTTCACTGAAGAACGTACTTTCATCGGTAGGCTCCGTTGATTTAAATCACTTGCTTCTCGTAGGTGAGATTGATCGCACCAATACTTGTAACTACGATTGAACGCAGTTATAAACATTCAATTCTATTTGTCCGAGAGGGCAAAGTGGACGCGTATAATACAGTAAATAAGGTTAAATTTTTATTAAGGTATAAAAGAGAAGAAGGATACGAAATCGTCTTCAGACGATTCGTATCATGAAAGGGGTCTCTAGAACAGCGTCCAGCGTTTCGAGTTTTGTCATTAAACCGTGAAGGGCGCGTTCCGTCGCTTCATGGGTAGCAAAGAGGAGATGGGCACATTCGGTTTCAGAAGGGCGCTGAATAACGGCTTCGATCGAAATGGCTTCATCGGCAAAAAGACTCGTAATCTGCGCCAAGATTCCCGGCTTATCCGAGACACGGAGACGAAGATAGTATTTAGAACAGATATCATCACTGTTTTTAAGATGAAGTCCCTCTTCAAGCGGATGATTAAATCCGAGCATCGGAGAGCGTTTTCCCGAGCGGACGATATCGATGATATTAGCCACTACCGCACTCGCCGTTGCATTACCTCCCGCACCCGGACCGTAATAGAGAGTTTCACCGACACGATCGCCGACAACACTGATACCGTTCATCACACCGTCGATTTTGGCGATCATGGCATCTTCTTTAACCAATGCCGCATGAACACGCAGTTCTACCTCGGCATCATCACGCTTTGCGATTCCCAAAAGCTTGATCGTATATCCGAACTCTTTGGCAAACGCGATGTCAGCAAGGGTGATCCCCTCGATCCCTTCGATCAAAATCTCTTCGGGCTTCGCATCAATACCATAAGCAATCGAGGCAAGGATAAGAAGTTTATGTGCCGCATCAAATCCGCCGATATCAAACGTCGGATCGGCTTCGGCATAGCCCAGCGCTTGCGCTTCGGCTAACACCTCGGCGAATGGGGTCCCTTCATTCATCATTTTCGTCAGCATGAAATTACACGTACCGTTCATTATTCCCATAATAGAAAGGATATGATTGGCAGATAATCCATCGCGCAACGCATTGATGATCGGGATACCCCCGGCCACACTCGCTTCAAATTCAAACGGTATCTCTCCGGCAATATCTTGAAGCTCATAACGATGGTATGCCAAAAGAGCTTTGTTTGCCGTTACAACGGCTTTACCGTTCTGAAGTGCCTTTTTAACAATCTCAAGGGGAAGTTCTATCCCCCCCATAAGTTCTACGACAATATCAATTTCGGGATCATCGACGATATCATACGGGTTTTGCGAAAGGGAAATAGTGAGGTCGGAAAGTTTTGAGAGATCACGCCCTACGCCGCTTTTCACTACGATCTCATCACCCGAACGTGCCGTAATAATATTTTTGTTCTCTTCTAAAATCTGTACGACGGCACGCCCTACCGTACCGACTCCGATAACACCGACACGTGTCACTCAGGTGCCTTACAATTCAAAGTACTCAAAAATTGTTTGATATTTTTTGCCGCTTGTCGAATACGCTGATCATTTTCGATCAATGCAATACGGACATACTCATCGCCGTAATCGCCGAAACCGATCCCCGGAGCTACCGCAACATTTGCATCAACCAAGAGACGCTTTGAAAATTCCAAACTCCCCATATGAATGGCACACTCAGGAATTTTAGCCCATACGAACATCGAGGCTTGATTACGGCGTACCGGCCATCCGGCTCGGTTAAATGCCTCGATCAAAACATTTTGACGATGATCGTATTTGTCGGTAATCTCTTGAACACATGTTTGATCACCTGTGAGGGCAACGGTAGCGGCAACTTGGATAGGGGTAAACATCCCATAATCCAACCAGCTTTTGATCTTTTGGAGTGCACCGATCAATTTTGCGTTTCCGACGAAGAAACCGACACGCCATCCCGCCATGTTGTAGCTTTTTGAGAGGGTGAACGCTTCAACCGCAACATCTTTTGCCCCCGGAACCGAGAGGATCGATGGGGTTTTATAGCCATCAAACGTCAAATCCCCGTAGGCGATATCGCTGATAATATAAAAACGCTCACGTTTCGCCATTTCGACAAGACGAACATAAAATTCCGGTGTTACCGTCGCCGTGGTCGGATTATGGGGAAAGTTTACGACGACGTATTTTGGTTTTGGAAAGGAGACATGAAAGGCTTCTTCCAAACGCTCGAAAAAGAGGTCTTCATCGACTTTATAATCTTCATCAAACGGAAGTTTCATTTTCTGAACATTTCCCCCTGCCAAAATAAAGCCGTACGAATGGATCGGATAGGTAGGATCGGGGACAACGACAACATCACCCGGATTGGTGATGGCATACGCTAAATGAGCATATCCCTCTTTAGATCCCATAGTAGCAACTGCTTCGGTATCGGGATCGAGATCGACATCATAACGACGTTTGTACCAGTCGCAAATCGCTTGACGAAGCTTTGGGATCCCTTTGGAAACCGAATAACCGTGAGTTTTGGTTTTTTCTGCCGATTCAACCAATTTTTTACGAATATGTTCAGGAGTATCGCCGTCGGGATTCCCCATACTGAAATCGATAACGTCGGCACCTGAGCGTCTACGTGCCATTTTAAGCTCGTTTACTTCGGCAAATACGTATTTTGGGAGGCGTTTAATCCGGTCAAATTGGATTTCATCAAACATGGCTACAACCTGTGATTAAAAAATTGCGCCATTTTAACATAAGAGACTTAGTTTAACTATAATGCGACCACTTATCGTCCACGGCTCATCGACTCGATCCACATCCCCTCTTTTAAAACTTTCATCCCCTGTGCATTGGAAATTTTCAAATAATAGGCACCTTGAGGAAGTTCAAATTCCAACTCCTCTTTAGGTTCTAAGGAGCGAAAGGAGGATAAAAGAGACATGGAAGCATCCAATACGGCAACATCGGGATACCATTCTCCTACATAAGGGGGGATGATACGGATATGTTGTCCCTCTTCGACACGAAACCACTGAGCAACATTCACCCTCTTGAGCTCAGTCCCCTCATCACTCCCAAGGAGCGGAAGATTCCACTGTGCGTTTAGGGTATCAAGAGTCATAGTAAGATCACTCTTATCTAAGTGGGCTTTCTCTATCTTAATACCTTGTTCTTTGAGATTTTCACTTAAAGCAGTGGGGTTAAACCCTTTAGTGCCGATGGCGGTACCGCTCAATTCGCCAGAACTGTTTTGAACATCAAGTGTATTGATATCCAATTTATACCCTATTGCATTAAAAGCCTGATTGATTGTTCGTACGCTGAGCGTTGCATTACCCGAAAAAGAGATATGTGTATTAATGGAGCCCCCCAAGAGGAGAAGTGGGGTACAAAGAAGAGTGAAAAAATATTTCATAACCACCGTTTTACCAGTTTTTTCCGCCGTTTCGTTCAATAAACTCTTTTTGGGTGATTTGTTTCAATGCCCCTTTTTCACAGACAAAATGGACGGTATTTTTATCATTTAAAAGGGTTTTTCCCTCAGGATATTCGATCTCGACTCGTCCGTGTCCCAATACAATCAACCAACTTTTTGTACTATCGATGATAATAGGGTCACCCGTAATTTTTTGGGTTTTTGCCCCGTTTGAGAGATCGATTATCCCGTACCATACTTTGAACTTCGGATGGATAATAAGCTGTGTAGACGACGCTAAAGGCTTGGCAGCAGCTATAGGTGCAGGTGCCACACTGCTTTGATTTACTTCCGAAGTTACCATGCTACTAGCGGTTAGATTCGTCTCATTGTTTTCACTGAGATTGGTATCCTTCATCTCGTCCGAAACCTCTACGGCCAAGGTAGTAAGATTCATAACACCTTCACTCGGTTCCGTGGACATTTTTCCCTGTAAAAAGTATCCGCCTGCCATCAGCAAGATGATTAAAAGCATCCCTGCCACTACCCATTTAGGCTTGGAATTGGAAGTAGATTGCAATATTACCGATTGCTTTGGTAGAAGCATATCCGCATTGTTACGGCAAAACTCAGTGTATTCCTCTTTAATCCCGCTAAGATCAATGTCGTATTCACGCTCTAAGATTGATATGTAGCCCATGAACTGGACGCGCCCTATTTCACTGTAAGATTTGGTCATAACCAACTCTACTTTATCACGAGAAATATGGGTTCGCTCATGAATTTTCTCTGTCCCCAGAGCCTGTAAATCTTCGAACGTGTTACATTGTTTCATCTCATTCTCTCCATTAAGATTGCGCCGGCTACACCGACATTTAAAGAATCAAAATCATGCGCCATAGGGATAGAGATACCGACATCGAGGCTCTTTTGGACTCTGCCGCTAAGCCCCTCTCCCTCATTCCCCAGAACCAAAACCCGTTTTGCGGCAAATGCCGCTTCCCGCACATCCACGCCATCCATAACCGCACCGTAGACCTGAAAGCCTGATTGCTTCAGTTCATGGAGCACATCATGGATATTATGAACAATCACTAACGGCATATCAAGTGCGGCACCGCTGCTGGTTCGGATCATCGCCTCTAAATTCGGCTCTTTAATACCGCTGATGACCAGTGCCTGAACCCCTAGGGCATACGCACTTCGGATGAGGGAACCAATATTGCCCATGTCGGTAATAGAGCTCAAGACCACGATGAAATCACATTTTTTGAGAAACGGTGACGCATACGGTACCACTTGAGATATCTCGGCGATAAAGCCCTGATGATTCCCCCCCTTGACCATCGACTGTGCCGCTTTTTCAGGGATACGTTTAATCTCAAAACCCATTTTCATGAGGGATGAGTACTCTTTTTTATCGACCTCTTTTGCCAAATAGAGAACTTTGATTCGCTCTCGATGACGTTCTATTGCGTAATAAACCGGTTGTTTTCCATAAATAAGCATGAAGTATTATATCCTAAGATTGTAAGAGGCGTGTATAGCACTCTTTGGGATTTTCGCCGGTAATGCGGGCGATCAGTTTGGAGGCCGCTTTTTTGGGGATATCGAGAGAGAGGATATCTTGTTCACTCAACGATGAGCCTTTGGTTTCAGAGGCTTCAATCACCACAACCCACTCTCCTCGTATCTCTTTTTCCATTTGAGGGATTAGTTCGGAGGCAATACCTCGGTAAAATCGCTGGTACCGCTTCGTCAACTCTTTGGCCAAAAAGATTTGACGCTCAGGAACCGCAACGGAGAGTTCGATAAGTAATTTATCAAGACGTTTCGGTGACTCATACAGTATCGTTGTGTATCCGTTAAAGAGTGCTTCTTGAAGCGCCGATGCTCTGTCGTTTCCCTTATGGGGCAAAAAGCCGAAG
>NZ_MIBU01000228.1:0-3881 GCF_001830725.1 Sulfuricurvum sp. RIFOXYD12_FULL_44_77 | reverse complement strand
CGCTTAGTATCGTTTGCATACGGTTAATGGAGACTTCTACGGGAGCGTTTTTGGAGGCTAATTTCATATCGGTTCACTTCAGTTAAATTGTAGCTGAAGTATAACCAAAAGAGTTTACGCCTTGTTGTCATATCTACGTTACGATAGCGTATCTAAAAACATTGAGGTTACCATGATGGAAATACTATTAGGATTAAATCTATTTTTGCTCTTTATACTTGTCGGAATGTTCGCAATATGGATATGGGCAATGATCGATATCATCACCTCCAAATTCAAAGAAGATCTGATGCAGGTAGTGTGGCTTCTTGTCGTATTCTTCTTACCGTTTATCGGCGTTTTACTCTATCTATTGCTCGGACGAAGTATGAAACTAATCCCGAAAGAAGAGCAAAATCCGAGTACTAAATACGATCATCTCACGAAACTAAAATCGCTGTTGGATGAGGGTATCCTCACACCCGAAGAGTACGAAGCGGAAAAAGAGAAGATATTGAAAAGCTTTTAAGCTACCTACATTATCACTCTACCAATTCGCTGAAATCTTCTTTCCCGACTTTGCATTCAGGGCATACCCAATCGTCCGGTAGATCGTCAAAAGCTGTACCGGGGGCGATACCGCTATCAGGGTCTCCTACTACCGGGTCATAAATGTATCCGCAAACATTGCATTCGTATTTTTTCATCTTCTACTCCTTGTTAAATGTAGTTATCCATTTCTGCATTAAGCCGCTGAAAATCAACTTCGTGAAGATACAACGGCTTACTTCCTATGTTGCTTTCCTCCCGAAGCGCATCTTCCAAAACACCTTTTTGAGGACTTTTGTAGATAACCCCTATCGGGAACGGATGGCTCTCCAGCGATTTTTCAAATGCCTTAACCTTATCCTCAGGGTTATAGTCACTCGGTAATACATACACATTCTCTTTGAACCATTTAAACGTATTGGTTTTATTGAACGTAACACACGGCTGAAAAATATCGATCAATACATACCCTTTGTGCTCAATCGCGATTTTAAGCATTGCCTTACAGTGTTCTTTATTCCCCGAAAAGGTTCGAATCACGAGCGACGCATCGAGCGATATCGCCGTCGCGATCGGATTAAACGGCTCTACGTGAACCCCCTGTGTCTGTACGGGTGTTTGAAACCCTCTTTGTGATGTCGGAGAAGCTTGACCTTTGGTGAGGCCGTAGACCATATTGTTATGGACGATGTTGATGATGTCGGCATTTCGTCGGATCGCAGACAAAAAGTGGTTACCCCCCTCCCCGTACATATCACCATCCCCCCCCTCGGCAATTACCGTAAGAGAAGGATTAGTGACTTTCAACCCCTGTGCCACAGGCAATGCCCTGCCGTGGAGTCCGTTGAACATATGCACATGCATGTATTGAGGTGTTTTCGCCGCCTGCCCTATCCCCGATACGACAACACATTGAAGCGGGTCAAGTCCCATTTCCTCCAACGCCTCTTTTAAGTGCAAAAGAATGGAAAAATTTCCGCATCCGGGACACCATGCGTTATCCTCTACAATTCTATCAAACCGTGTACTCATCGGATCTCCTTTAGCAGCAGTGCGATTTTTTCGGAGAGTTCATCGACAAAAAAACTCAATCCGTCGGATTTCAGTATCTGCTCATCGACACTGACCCCGTGCAGTCGTAAAAGTTTTGCAAACTGCCCCGTGGCATTGTTTTCGACGACGATAAGGTGTTTGGCTTTTTGAAGCGGTGCAAGCTGAGATTCGCTAAGAGGGTAAACCCACGAAAAATGGACGATTGAGAGCCTCTTATCCGCTATCCTCTCAACCGCTTCCTTAATAATATGTTGCGTACTTCCCCATCCGACAACAGCGATATCCCTATCTCCGTTAACTTCGGGTGTGATAGCTTCTTCCTTTATCAATTCGAATTTTTGAAGCCTTTTGCCGTTTTGCTCGTTCCGCACAGACATACTCTCGGTGATCAGCCCCTCCTGTGTATGTTCATCCGAATCGACCAGTACCAGCCCCTCTCCGTATCCCGGAATCCCTCGAGGACTGATCCCCTCTTCTGTAAGAAAGTAGCGTTTATAGTCCGCATCACTCTTAACGATGTGATGAGGAGGCGATATTGGATCGATTTCAAACCGCTCGACCGTGAAATAGCTGTCGGCCAAATACTGATCGCTCATCAGTATCACGGGAACCTGATACGCATCGGCGAGTTCAAACGCTTTTCGTGCAAGTTCAAAACACTCTTTAGGATCACCGGGAGCCAATACAATCCTCGGAAATTCTCCATGCCCACTGTAAATGGCGAGTTCCAAATCTCCCTGCTCCGTCCGTGTCGGAAGACCCGTCGCTGGGCCGGGACGTTGCGCCAGATAGACAACCATCGGCGTTTCGGTTATTCCGCTGAGACTGAGTCCCTCTCCCATTAGGGCAAATCCGCCGCCGCTCGTCGTCGTGATCGCTCTTCCGCCGCCGTACCAAACCCCTAATCCCATCTGAAAGGCGGCGATTTCATCTTCGGCCTGCTCGACACAAATTCCGAAATTTCGACTCTGCTTCGCCAAAAAGGTCAACACCCCCGTAGAGGGGCTCATCGGATAGCTGGAGATGAAATTACACCCCCCCGCAATCGCTCCGAATCCGACCCCGTCCGTACCGCTTAAAAAGAAATCATTATTCTCTTTCATCGAAGGATTCGGCTCGATGCAGTATCGGCAGTTCCCGTTCTCACGTGCCAGTTCTGATCCTATCTCTAATGCTTTGAGATTCACCTCAAGCAGCTCATCGGTATAGGACTCCGCAACAATCTCCCTCAGCACCGCACCATCGCACCCGAGCAATCCGAAAATAAACGCCGCCGCAATCGTATTGGAAACGATGGGATTGCCTATCTCTTTCGCCAAACTCTCCAAATCATAATCATAGAGGACGCAATCGCACTCGTAATCCCCTTTTTTGGCGACCACAAACGTCTCATTGGTAATCCGTTCTTTGGCATGAAAAAAAGCATTCGTATCGAGCGGTACGAAAATATCGACCTTAAAATCGGGTGCATTGACGGGTTTATCGGAGATCCGTATCAACGTCGTATTGCTCCCCCCGCGAACTCTGGACATAAACTCTTTGGTCGAAAAGGTATAAAATCCCCCTCTCTTGAACCCTTTGGTTAAAAGCGTCTCGATGCTCGCGATCCCCTGCCCCGCACTCCCCCCGATCAATACCGAAACTGAACTTCTCATTGTTTTGCCCCCCAGGTAATTTTTCCGCCGTAATAGCCGACGATCGTGATCGAAATCACCGTGATAAAAATAACGGCGTGATAGGTTATCCCATCCGCTCCCATGCTAAACGCCACATCAGGATTCTGCAGTTTCTGCACCAACGGAACAAACCCGATGATCAGGGTGAAGAGTGCCCCGATGAGTTTGATGACGAACGGTTTGGAGGTCGAAAAATCATAATTGATCCACCAACTGAAAACACCGCTGAGTAAAGCCAAGAAGCCCATCACGGTAGCGATCAAAAAGGATAAAAATACCGCTGTGTCGTATTCTCTGGAAGGGTTGGCTAAAAATAAAATATCGACGAATGCACTAAAATAGTGCAACGCTATCGGAAAATGGACGGCTGCGGGATGAGGATGATATTTGGCGTACCATAGACGGTAGCGCTCTTTTTTAGTTTCGGGAGGTTTGATAAATGAAGGGATAAATTGACCGACACACGGATAATTTGCAAATACCTCATCGCTGTGAGGTGCATTCTCCATTTCGGCACTCAGGTCACACCCCGCAAAATGCTTTTTAAAGTGGGTACCCTCTTTCCAAAACTTGGACGAAGTGACATCGTATACTTGCCCTTTATAGGCGATATAGGCAGGCATA
>NZ_MIBU01000227.1:0-1006 GCF_001830725.1 Sulfuricurvum sp. RIFOXYD12_FULL_44_77 | reverse complement strand
CAGTTTCGTCCAAGAGGTTTTGCCATTTTGAGGCTGACAATATTGGTTTTACCGGCATCAATTTTTTCGATAAACGGATAGTAAAAATCGAGTAAAATTTTATGCCACGATTTTCCGCTCTCGCTGATCTCATCAAGGGTCTCTTCCATGGTTGCGGTAAAAGAAGCATCAACAATTTCATTAAAATGCGTTTCCAGCATCTCCGTTACCGTAAACGCTATCTCTGTCGGTATGATGGCACGTTTTTCAATCTCAATGTAATTACGGGCTTGGAGGGTACTGATCGTCGGTGCATACGTTGATGGACGACCGATCCCTTCGGATTCGAGTTTTTTGATCAAGCTCGCTTCGGAGTAGCGCGATGGCGGCTCGGTGAAATGTTGTTCCGTCGATATGCTTTGGATATCAATTGCATCACCCGTTGTAAGAGAGGGGAGAAGCTTATCTTTATCATCGCTTCCCGTTACACGGTAAAACCCGTCAAACAAAAGTTTACGTCCTGTCGCTCTAAACTGTGCGTTAGGAGATTCAAATGTAATACTTTGCTGCTCGAAACGGGCATCGTTCATCTGACACGCCAAAAAGCGGTTATAGATCAAACGGTAGAGTTTAATCTCATCGGGCTTGAGAAACGTTGCCGCTATCTCAGGGGTAAAGTCAAGCATCGTCGGGCGAATCGCTTCATGCGCCTCTTGTGCCCCTTTGGATTTTTTCGTATAAACTTTTACCTCTTTAGGGAGATACTCTTTGCCATAACGGTTCAAAATCACTTCACGTGCCGCTTCAACGGCTTCGGCTGCAAGATTAAGAGAATCGGTACGCATATAGGTGATAACACCGCTGGTACCATCAGGCGTTTTTACCCCTTCATAGAGTGCTTGCGCCACCATCATTGTTTTCTTTGGAGAGAAACCGAGCTGTGAAGAGGCCGTTTGTTGAAGCGTAGAGGTCATAAACGGCGGCGGAGTAGAGCTTTTACGCTCTTTCGTTTCGATCTCACCGACTT
>NZ_MIBU01000226.1:0-3902 GCF_001830725.1 Sulfuricurvum sp. RIFOXYD12_FULL_44_77 | reverse complement strand
GGAGTGTCGCTGATCGTACTCAGTAAAAAACCCTCTACCGATTCACGGTTTTCACGGTATATCTGCATCATTTGTTTCATTCGTTGTGTTCCGTCCTGTTAAAGTTCTTTAGTGTATCCAAAACGGCTAACGGATGTCAAAAGTAAGGGTGAGTTTCTTTTATACCTTGTTACCATTTTTGAGTTATCATTTAGAAGGTTTAATTTTTTGTAAAAAGGGGTATATTATGAGTACACGAAACGATCTGGACCTCAAAGCCTTCAAAGCAATTCTCCTATCCGAAAAAGCAAAAATCGATAAAAATATCGAACTCATCAAAGTGGAACTCAACAGTATCGGACTGGATGGGGAACTTGATGAAATAATAGATATGGCGGAGATAGAAATCGAAAATTCTACCGACCATACCCTACTCGAAAAACTGGAAGCAGAGAGGGAAGAGATCAATGCCGCACTAAATCGGATTGCTCTTGGCACCTACGGTATGTGTGAAAAAACCGGAGAACCTATTCCGGTGGAACGTTTGAGGGTAAATCCTTCGGCACGAACCGTCGTAAACGTATGATTTAGAGAAATCGCATGAGGACGAATGAAGAGCTTATCCGCCATTTGATCCATTCGGGTGTTCTCCACTCCTCCTCTCTCATTCATGCCTTTACAGTATGTGACCGTATCCTTTTTGTCCCGTACGAGCTTCATTCCTATGCCTACAGTGATCGTCCTTTGCCGATCGGAGTGTCACAAACCATATCTCAGCCCTACACGGTTGCCATAATGCTGGAACTTTTAAATCCGATGGTTGGCAATAGAGTGTTGGACATCGGTTCAGGATCAGGCTGGACAACGGCTCTGCTGGCAACTGCAGTCGGAAAATCGGGGTTCGTAGAAGGGGTTGAAATCATCCCCTCTTTGGTTGAATACGGAAATGCCAACTTGCACAAAGCGCACATAGACAACGCATCAATCACCCTCGCCGATCCCTCATCGTTAGGACGAGAAGGGGAGCTCTATGACCGTATCCTCGTCTCCGCAAGTGCGCCCGAGATGCCGATAAAGCTTTTTGACCAGCTTAAAACGGGGGGTATACTCGTTATACCTATCCAAAACAGCATTTGGCATGTCGCCAAACACGAAGACGGAACACTCGACTCCTATGAGCTTCCCGGCTTTGTTTTTGTCCCCCTTATCGTCTGATAAAACGGATAATCCCTTTACGAATCTCTTCTGCAGCCAGTATGATAACCATCACCGCAACAACGGCCCACCAATAGATGGGGTCAAACGGATGGGTACCGAAAACACTGCTGAGCGGAGTCACAAAAATAAGAACTACTAACAATCCAATCTCAAAAACAACCCCACCCCAGTAGTATCGGTTGCTCCAAAATCCGATGGTAAACAAAGAGTCTCTTTCACTGCGGCATGAGAGACCGTTGCCGATTTGAGCAAAGACAATGGCGGCAAAAGTCAATGTGACCGCTTCAAGATAAAGAGGATTATCCAAAGAGAGGCTTTCTCCTCTCCAGCCGTGTGCGGTGAGATAAAACCAAAAAAGCCCCATAGACATCGCGGCACTTAATAATCCTAAAAATCCGAAGGCTCTCCCATAAACCCCCAACGTCAAAATATGATCTTTACGGCTTCGTGGTTTTTGATGCATCAACCCTTTATGGGGTAATTCCGCCCCCAACGCCATCCCCGGAAGGATGTCCGTCCCCAAATCGATCGCCAGTACCAGCGGAACGGGAAGTGCCAATGGGAGCCCGAACACAAAAAAGAGGACATACGGTACCGCCTCAGGGAGATTACTGGCGAGCATATAGGTGATAAAGCGGCGGATGTTCTCATAAACGGCTCTCCCCTCTTCGATCCCTTTGACGATGGTGGCAAAATGATCATCCATCAGCACGGCATCCGCCGATTGTTTCGCCACATCGGTACCCGAACCCATAGCGATACCGACATCGGCACGTTTCAGCGCAGGAGCATCGTTGACACCATCCCCTGTTACCGCTACCGTCTCTCCCATCTCTTTGAGCAACGTGATAAGTGTGAGCTTCTGTTCGGGTGATACGCGGGCGAATACATGGTTTTTATGCAACAGCCGCTTGATGGCGGCAGGGGGGAGTGCATCGAGCTGTTCGCCCGTCGTTACCTCCGTGATCAGGGAAATGATCCCCGCACTCATTCCGATTGCTCCTGCGGTCAGAGGGTGATCCCCCGTTATCATCACAACCCGTATACCGGCTTTATGACATAACCCGACCGATTCTAAAATATCATCCCGCAACGGATCCACCATCGCGATAAATCCGATAAAGCTCAATCCCTCTTCAGCCTCTTGTCGTGATGTCGGGAGTGTGGTGCATTTACGTGAAGCAAACCCGATAACTCGATACCCCAATGCCGCTAGAGCGTCATGTTTATCGATCAGTTTTTGGTGTTCGCTCTCATCGATCGGCTTTTTACCCTCTGCGGTAATCACCTCATCGCACAACCCCAATATAACTTCGGGTGCCCCTTTGGAAAAAATCGAAAATCCTCCGTTCAAAGAGTGGACGGTAGACATCCTCTTTAGGTGATAATCAAACGGATACTCAGAGACAATCGGATATTCACCTCGTCGTTGTGCGACATCGGTATAGCTGAGAGCAAATGTAAAAAGAGCCTGCTCCACCGGATCGCCGTTAGAAGCATCCGCCCGATTACACAAAAGAGCGGCATTCAAAAGTTCCTCGGAGGGGGGGTGTTTCTCATCCTCTTCCCACGCCGCTACTTCCATCTTGTTTTGGGTAATCGTCCCTGTTTTATCGGTCGCGATCACCGTTACGGCTCCCAGATTTTCGATCACCGAGAGACCGTTGACCAAAAATCCCTTGGATGCCATCCGCTGTGCGCCGAATGCCAATGCCAGCGTCACCGTCGGCAGCAGCCCCTCAGGAATCAGCGCAACCAATACCCCCAGAGAAAACAAAAACGTTTTCCATAATTCGTTATCTCCGAATCCTGCGAGGAGCATTAAACTCCCCGCTATCACCACCGATGTCAATGCGATCTGTTTCGAGATATGGGCTATCTCCTTTTGCAGATGGGTGCTACCCGAATCGACACTTTGGGTTAACACCGCAATCGTTCCGTAGCGGCTCTCCTTTCCGGTCGCATATACCAGCCCCTGAGCCTCCCCTTTGACGACATACGTTCCCGAATAGAGAACATTTTTGATATGATCGCTCCCTATAGCGTCTGCGGAGACGAGTTCACTCTCTCCGCTGAGGGTACTCTCATTTACCCACACATCCGATGCCGCAATCAGATACAAATCGGCAGGAACTTTATCCCCCTCGCTCAGGAGTACGATATCACCGGGGACAAGGGTGCTTGCCAATACCTCACACTCAACCCCATCCCGACGAACGCTCACTTTTAAGGGGAGCATATTTCGCAAGGCTTGCAAACTTTTTTCGGTGCGATACTCCTGATAAAATCCGAATACTCCGTTCAAAACAATCACGATAACGATCGCCCAACCGATGGAGAGCATATGAGATGGCGGGTCAATCCACGCAATAGTAAAACTGATACCTGCGGCAAGCCACAGCAAAAGGGCGAAAAAATGGGTAAATTGAGCCGTTAATTTAAAATACCACGGTGTAGTAGGAATTTGTGAGAGGAGATTGAAACCGTGTTGAAGATGTCGTTGTTTAACCTCCTCTTCACTTAACCCCTCTGCAGAAGAATCGAATGTTATAAATAGCTCAGGAAGGGTCATCGTTTTCATATATTACTGCCACACTCCTTCGATACCAGTAGCGCAATAGGGGCACTTATTCCCTTTTACCAAATGGTTGGTGACATATTGTCCGATATGTCCGTGACGGCTAATGAGTATTTTATGACAGCTC
>NZ_MIBU01000225.1:0-1007 GCF_001830725.1 Sulfuricurvum sp. RIFOXYD12_FULL_44_77 | reverse complement strand
TGCGAGTGCAGGAGGATTTGGGTTTTCTCAAATGCTTTTCGAACACCTTAGTCAAAAGGGTGAAAAAACAGAGAAATAGACTAAATTAATAATGGTTTTTGCCGATATGGTATGTACATATCATAAACGTCTAACAAGGATTCACCATGATCTCAAGTGTGAACGGATCGCTGCTTAAAGCGACATATCAAGAACCGGCATTAAAGACCAAAGAGCAGGAGAAATCCACGCAATCTATTACCAAACAAGGTGACACAAGCCGAATCGAAGAGCTAAAAGCCTCTATCGAAAAAGGGGAATACCGTGTCGATATCGAAACGTTGGCCAAGCGAATTGCGCAAGAGCTGACCTAACCGTATAGGAGTTTATGATGTTGTCTTATCAGTTACAGAGTGCTATCAAAGATCTTGAGACACTCATCTCTTTATCACGCGATGATATCAATGATATCAAAGAGGCCAAGCACAATCCTCAATTTGACCGTTTGTCGATCAAAGAGGAAAAAATTAAAAGTTTTGAACAGAAAAAAGCGATGATTGATCGTGAAATATCAAAACTGATGACACAGCATCCGACGGCACCTCTCTCTGAACTCTTAGATAATGAACAACATCAACAACTCGATTCTCTTAAAGAACACCTCTCTCTTTTACGTGAAGTCAATCAGCAATACGCAAAAATGGTTTTGAGTGTAGGATCATTTTACAATACTCTGCTAGAGCGTTTAGTTCCGACGCAAATGCAGGGTTATCAAAAAGTGGCGACATCAGAAGCCTCGTTTTTGGAAATAAGAGCATAACATGGCCTCAATTTTTAACGCTTTACACATCGGTTACAGCGGCTTAAATGCAGCACAAATCGGGATCGATACGACCGGACACAATATCGCCAATGCCGAAACCGAAGGGTACTCGCGCCAACGTGTCGTTACCGCTGCGGCAAAACCGCTCAGTGTCGATCCGGGACAACGGGGCGGCGGAACTCAGATTACAGAAATCATACGTGTA
>NZ_MIBU01000224.1:0-8873 GCF_001830725.1 Sulfuricurvum sp. RIFOXYD12_FULL_44_77 | reverse complement strand
GGCTGTCTCATTAGTCATCGAAACGATAGAGGTTGAAAATAAAAAAGCTCATGCGAACCTGATACGCGAGCTAGCAAAAACCCTTTCAAATGCCTTGCGTCGAAGTGATTCGATAGCTTATTACGGGGATGGGGTTTTTTCAATTTTATTACGCCATACGAGTGATGAACATGCGGAAATTGCAGCGGAACGTTTTTATCGTCTGATATCAAAATCTATTTTATTTGAGCAGGAGTCAACCCAGAAACATCAAAATATTTTGATGGGGATCGTACAAATAGATTCATGCCTACTTGCGGAAGAGATATTAGAGCAATCCATTGAAGCAATGCATTCATCCGCTTCAACCGATATCTCTGACTAATACCTCTACGCCGCAAATCCGAGGATATAATAGGTCGGTTTCCCCTCCACTTTTTGAAGTTTTAGCTTACCCAGTTCTCTAATCGCAATCCCTCAACCCGCTCAAATTCTTTGGTGTTATTGGTGACCAATATCGCATCACTCCCTTTGGCATGGGCGGCAATGAACAGATCATTGGAGCCGATAATATTTCCGCTATTTTCCAATTCTACCCGAATAGTAGCATAGGCTAATGCACTGTTTTTATCGAAATCCATGATCTGAAAATTCTCAACAAATGAGAGGACGAGATCAAAGAGTTTTTCGCTCCCTTTTTTCTTTGCACCATAGATCAGTTCAGACACGACGACAGTAGAAAGAGCTATCGTATGATCTTTTTCAACAGCTTTGAGTTTTTCTTTGATATGCTCAGGCTTATTTCGGATGATATAGCTGCACATGTTGGTATCGAGCATGTAAAGCATTAAAATATCTCTCTATTTTGAATAGGCAGTTGCTCTCGATCTTCCAGAAATCCCGCAGTATCGATCTCCTCTAAGGCATCAAAAAACAGATCCCATTTCTTCTCTTTTTTCGGCTTAATAATCAGCGTATCGCCTATTTTATCGATGCACACTTCATCCGTATCGACACGAAACTCTTTTGGGATACGAATCGCCTGTGAACGACCGTTTTGAAACACTTTTGCCATAACCGTCATCTCAGATCCTTTATGCAAGATATATACCATAAGTATATACCAAATCAAAGCCCGTGTCAATAGATATAGAATGATTTTTTTTCGCTTTTATTTACGATCTTTTGAGGGGGAATACAGATGCATGAAAATTGAATAGATGACCCCTATTTTTTATAATTTAGTGGAGATTTATTTGCATGTTTAGCTACTAACTAGTTTATATGTTGATAAACAATAGCATAAATTAAAGATTACGCTATTTTGTCCGATAGTAAATTACAAATGTTATATCTAACTAAGTAAAAGATATTTATTTGTGGATATAAAAATTTATATAAAATAAGTATTTTTTAGCTAATATGACTAGATATAATTTAAAATACTATTTTGAAAGTAATTTAACTGCATGGCAATAATTGATGAAGTTACCATAAAAGGGTTCAAATCTATTCAAGAGCAGACAGTGTCACTTGGGCAGATGAATATCTTAATTGGAACGAATGGGGCAGGGAAAAGTAATTTTCTAGAAGCTCTTGCTGTTCTTTCTGCATCAGCAGAGGGTGGAATAGATTATCAAAAACTCAAAAATAGAGGCTCCCGCCTTTCTGCTGCTGATATATTTAGAAGTGCATTCCGAAATATTCCTAGAAAGAAATTTTTTGAATTAAAAGCGAAAATGTCTGATTATGAATATGATATGAAAATAAATTCATCTGAACAGTTTTCGTACTTTTCTGAAAATTTAAAAGAAAAGCATAGCAAAATTGCAGGACGCTCATATGCCGGTGCGACATTTAATAATAATTCAATAAATAAACTTGATAATCAAAAAAGTATATTAGGAGTTATTCAAAGCTTTGAGGCTTCTTATACACCAATTTTAGAGAATCTGAAAAAGTTTGCAATATACTCTCCTTCAACACCTATTTTAAGAGGGGTAGCTTCAGATGAAAGTTATCAAGAACCTTTAGGACTCTATGGTGGAGGATTAGCAAAAGCATTAGCAGAGCTTATTAAAGATGAAGATAATAAGGGTGAGCTTCAAAGATTTTTTAAATTATTTGAATGGTTTCAATCAATAGGAACATCAACAGCAATCAACCCAGGTGTATCGCCAGAACAAAGTCTAGTTGGAAGTAGGATTGTAAAGTATAATGATAAGTTTATGAAAACAAATTTCAATGAACTGTACGCTTATGATGTTAGTGAAGGGGCATTATTTATTTTATTTGTATTAGTTTTATTGATTCATAAAAAAGCTCCAAATATTTTTGCTTTAGACAATGTAGATAGTACTCTAAATCCTGGGCTAATAAGACAATTAATGATACATATAGTAGAGATTTTAGAAAAACATCCTGAAAAACAGATTTTTTTAACAACACATAACCCTACAACGCTTGATGGAATAGATTTATTTAATGATCAACATCGTTTATTTGTTGTATCTAGATCAGATAAAGGACTAACTGAGTTAAAAAGAATTATGCCTCCAAAAGGCATGACAAAAGAAGAATGGGAAGAAAAATATTTCGGATTGAGATTATCTGAAATTTGGTTATCAGGTGCAATTGGTGGAATGCCAAAAGGATTTTAATGGAGCCCTTGCTTTATCTATTAGTCTCTGAAGGTCCAACAGATTTTTTAGTTATAAGTGAAATTTCAAAGAGAATTTCTTTGAATACTGGTAAAAAAATAGAAATTCGAGCATTGGCCCCACAAAAAGATGCAACAACAGGTCGATATGACGATTTTGGTTGGAAAGAAGTTCGTAGATGGTGCAAATTGTACGGAAAGAACATAGATCCAACTTTGAATAGTTTAGAAGCCTTTGCCGCAAGACGAAAAAATTGGATGGCAGAAATAGCAATATCAGGAGCAAATGGCTTAATTATTCAAATGGACACAGATATTGTTGATGAGATTACTGATGTTTTACCGCCATACTCTGGCTCTACCAAAAGGGCTCAAAAGCATTTTTGCAATAAGGCTTTTTTAACATGGCTAGGTGAAAGTATAAAGCCTTCTAACTTATATTTTTTACATTCGGTACATTCAACAGAAAATTGGGTATTAGCAACTCATGACAGAACTGAATTGATATTTTCTGATTTACCTCCCAGTTTTGATTTTGAAATGTTAACTACTGACGAAGTTATAGGCCGTTTAAATTTACTTGCTTATCAGACTTACGTTAAATCAAAGCGATTAAAACTAAATAAAGATTTAAGTTTATACTCAAAATATGCTAAAAAAATTTCCGATAAGTTACATAAAGTTCGCACCGAATGTGATGAAGTTAATGGTTTATGCAATCAGCTTGAACTTTAATTTTCTTACATTTACGATTTACTAGGCGTTAAATATTAACATATTTTTTGAAAGTAGAACGCCTCAACAGACATTCTACTACCAATAATTTACGCCGCAAATCCGAGGATATAATAGGTCGGTTTCCCCTCCACTTTTTGGAGATTCACTTTGTACTTATCCGCGAAATGGTTGATTTTTTCCATCGCGTCACTGGCACTGATTTCTCCCGTCGCATCAATCTTGATTTTAAAATAGTCGTTGCTGTTGGACATCGCTACATACGATTCATCCGTTTTCAACGCTTCGTGCAAATCCAAAATATGTTTGATAATTTTTTCATACCCCTGTGTATTATCTTCGATGCGGGCAAGTTGGAGGCTCAATGCCTCGTTAGGGGTGTATCCGAGTTGATTTAAAATCGCTTCATGTGTCATTAGAGTATTCCTTTGTAAAAATAAAGAGGTTATTCTAACATAGAAGTATTTATTGATTATAATATCTGCATGAAATCACTCCTAATCCGTCTTACCCACGGTCTTTATGACCAAGATATCGCACCCGAAGAGCGTGAGCATATTAATGAATGGCTTACACGGAAACTTCTAACGCATGAAGAGAACAAATATCAGCTCGCATCTCAATACCGCGCCGGTATCATCTCCCTCGCTTCTGAGAGCGGTGCCTATCTGCAAACACTCGGTGAGAGTATCCGCGACCACTTTATCGAAACCAATAACCTTATGGGAGCCAAAAGCGGCGATCTCGTCATTGCCCAACGGCTTTTGGGAAAACGGGGTGGTCCACAGGCGAAAGTCGTCGTAATCGCCGGACGGAGCGAAACGTTCAGCGTCGCCGTCGTCACGATGAAAAACGGCTATTTGAGTCTCCAAGACATCCGCACCGATCACCCCGCAGGATTTGCCCTCAATGATCTTCCCGAAACAGCCGAAGGCTCACTCTATCAGATCAACAACCAAAGCGGAACAATAGCCGCCTATCTGGGCAACCTCAGTGACCCGAAAGTGGATGAGAAAATCGTCCTCGCCCTCTACAACAAACACGATGCGTTCGAAGATGACGTATTAGCTATGGCACGCGAATTTCCAAAAGAGGTCGATGCCTCGCTGTATCCCAACCGCCGCGATCTGCGCCATCTGCCGTTTTGTACCATCGACCCCGTCACCGCCAAAGATTTCGATGACGCGATCTGTTTCATCCCCGAAACCTCCACCCTCTACGTCGCCATCGCCGATGTGAGCGAATACGTCCACCCGTTTGGAGCGATCGATGCCGAGGCGATATACCGCAGTTTCTCGATCTACCTCCCCCACCGATCCATCCCGATGCTCCCACGCGAACTCAGCGAGACTCTCTGTTCCCTCCAGCCTCTCGTCGATCGTCTCGCCTACACGTTTGAGATGCACATCGATCCCGAAACCTATGAGATGGATTCGCATACCCTGTATGAGTCGATCATCCACTCTCACCGCCGTTTCAGCTACGAAGAGATCGACGCCTTTTTCGAAGGGAATCTCGAAGCTAAAACCGAAAAAGAGACCAAGGTTTTAGCCTATATCCCTCTCCTCAACGACCTCACCTATAAACTGCGTGAAGAGCGGATGAAAAAAGGGTATAACTTCCGTTCCAGCGAACTGGAGATGCGAATCGATGAAGAACAGAATATCGTCTCCACCGAGTTTGCCGTTGAAACGCCGTCCCATGCCCTCATCGAAGATTGTATGCTCCTCGCCAACAAAGCCGCCGCTTCACTGTACGAACGGGGAGTGTTTCGTATCCACGAATCCCCTAGCCCGATGAAGCTCCAAAGCCTCTACACCGAGTTGGCGAGCATCGGTATTTTCGTCGAGTCCCAAGGCTCTATCAAAGAGACCATTATGGCGATCCAAGCCGAAGCGGAGCGACGCGATCTCATCAGCGAGGTCGATACCCTCATCATCCGCGCTCAGATGCAGGCACGCTACGCCCCCTACAATATGGGACACTTCGGATTGGGATTTGATCGATACACCCACTTCACCTCTCCGATCCGCCGCTACAGCGACCTGATCGTCCACCGCCTCCTCAAAGCGATTGCCGCAGGAGATACCGAAGAGGGATCGTACGTATTGCGCAACATCGAGTCTCTTTGTACCTCCATCAGTGAAAAAGAGCGTGAAGCGAGCGACATCGAGATCCGATTCCAAGAGCGCAAATTCGCCCGCTGGGCGGCCACCGTGATCGGTCAAGAGTTCAAAGCCCGTATTATGCGTGCCGAAGAGCCGTTCATCGCCGAAATTCACGACACCATTACGGGGGCAAAAGTACAGATTTCCTCACAATTTGGTTTGATGCTCTTCGATGACATCATCGTCAAAATCGAAACCGCCAACCTTGCCACCGCAAAAATCACCGCCTCATTTGTGAGCCGAATAGAGAAGGAAACGGATGAATAGACAAGAGCTAGACCGTCACCTCCAAAATCATTCAGCACCACGAGCGATGGCGCTCTTCGGCGAGAGCCATTTTCTGATCGACCGCTATGCCCACCGACTTGCCCAGATCGAGGGGGCATCGGTTCTCAGCCTCTATCATGACGAATACGATTTCAATACTGCAAAAGCCCACCTTTCGCAAGGGTCGCTCTTCGGAGATCAAAACCTCCTTATCGTTAAACACGAGAAAAAGCTCCCCAAAGCCGAACTCGACACCCTCGTAGAACTGGTCGGTAAAAACAGTGATAACACCTTTATCTACTGTTACTACGGCGAGGATGTCAAAGGGGCCGATACCGCGTTCAAAGGCTCCCACACGGGTTCCGTTCGTTTCTTTCACCCCTTTGCCGCCGAAGCACGCGCCATCGTAATGCAAGAAGCGCAAGCGCTAGGGGTTCAACTCGATAATCAAGCGGCATTTCACCTCCTCGACATCCACAACAACGATCTCGCTCTCGCCTGCAACGAGCTCTCCAAACTCTCCATCTTAGGCAAACCGATCGGGATGAAAGAGATCGATGAGCACGTCTTCGGACTGAGCGAAATCAAACTCGACCATTTCATCGCCCGCGTCATCGAGAAAAAAGAGTTCCTCCCCTCGCTTCGTCACCTCCTCGAATCGGGAGAAAACGAGATCCAGCTCCTCACCGCTATCAGCGGATTTTTGACACAGCTCTATCTCTTTAACAGTGCCATCAAAATTCACGGTGTCGCCGATTCGGCTCTCGTTTTGGGATACAAACTTCCGGGATTTGTCGAAAAAGAGCGCGCCGCCCTCTCGATCAAAATCTCGCCTGAGGGGTACAAACGGGGGATTAATCTCCTCCTCGATACCGAGCTAAAAATGAAATCGACAGGCTCGCCGGATCAAGAATCACTGCTTCTTTCTGCGTTACTGAAACTGCAAGCAATCCTTTAACCAAAACTAATATTAAGCTATTTTTCAGTATAATCCGCGCGTTCCTTGCTCTTTGCAACACGACTGTCGTGCTGTATAACAACCATAAGGGGCGAACACCATAAGGAGACATACGCTATGAGACATTACGAAAACCTAGTAATCGTAAAACCTACTCTTACAGAAGAAGAGATTAAAAACACCATCGCTCTCGTTGAAGAAGTGATCACTGCAAACGGCGGTGAGATCGTTGCTCGCGACGCAATGGGAATGAAAAAATTAGCTTACCCGATCGAGAAAAATGCTCGCGGTTATTTCTACGTTATGTATTACACTGTTGCACCTGCTGCAATTGCTGAAATTGAACGTCGTTTTCGTATCAACGAAGAAATTTTGCGTTTCGTAACAATGAAATACGATAGTAAGCGTGAAATTGCGGCTTGGAACGGTATGGTTGAAAAAACCAAAAAACCTGCTCCGACTGCTGCTGTTGCTGAGAAAAAAGAAGAAGTAGCTTCTTAAGTCATTACAAGGAAAACCTATGTATAACAAAGTCATTTTGGTTGGAAATCTTACTCGAGATATCGAACTTCGATATTCACAAAACGGTTCGGCAATTGCCAAAACCGCTATTGCAACCAGCCGTAAATTTACGGTAAACGGTGAGAAAAAAGAGGAGACATGTTTTGTCGACATCACTTTTTTCGGCCGCTCGGGTGAAGTAGCCAACCAATACCTTCGCAAGGGCTCTAAAATCCTTGTTGAGGGGAGACTAAGTTTTGAACAATGGGTTGACCAAACCAGTGGCCAAAAGCGCTCTAAACACTCCGTTATCGTCGAAACGATGCAAATGCTCGATTCACGCGGCGAGGGTGGTTCTCAGGGCGGTTATAACGAATACAGCGATGCTGGAAATAGCGGCTATGATGCTCCGGCTCCAAAAGCGGCTTACACCCCTCCACCGTCGTATTCTAAACCCGCACCGGCCAGAATGCCGGAAAACAATCTCCCAGAGATTGATATAAACGAAGACGAAATTCCGTTTTAGAATAAGCACAAGGATAGAACCATGTCAGAAAAAAGAAAATACAAAAAACGTTATTGCAAATACTGCGAGCAAAAAGTTGATTTCATTGACTACAAAGATGTACAGTCATTGAAATATTCACTCTCTGAGCGTTTCAAAATCATGCCTCGTCGTCTTACAGGTAACTGTAAACGTCACCAAGATATGGTTACAATCGCGATCAAACAATCACGCGCAGCTGCGTTGATTCCATACACTGTATCACGTAAAGTGATCGCTGGCGCTTCTTTCGATAACAACTAAGAATCAGCATCACCAATGTCGGCATTTTGCCGACATTCCTCTCTCCTCACGCAACACTCTTTAATCGTTTACTTAATCCATCCAACGTCTTGGATCATATCCATCAGATGGGCGTACAACTGTCGCTTTTTGAAGTTTTTTAACCAATGTAATAACTTTATTGCCATCAACAAAACTTTGCTCTACAGAGCCGTTATCGTGACGCACAAACCCATGCCGCTCATAAAAACGAATTGCGGCTGAATCATGGACAACACTGACACTGATTTGCTCATAGAGTGCTCCCGCTTCGATAAACAATTGTTCGATCATCTGTGATCCTAACCCTCGCCCTCTGTAGTCAGGAAGCACAGCCATGTTCAAAATAGGGGTATTCTCATCGATGTAGCCGTTTGAACCGTGATCGGCATTCAAACGGCGTATCCATACTGCTCCTGCGAGCTGATTATCGACAAGGGCATACAAACCTAAGTCTTTACTGGTATAGCCGTAGAACTCGTTATAAATAGCCAGTTTAGGAATATCGGAGAGTGATTTATTGACGTCGTCTAAGCGCATCGCATAATGGAGCATATCGGTCAGAATTTTTTGTTCAGAGGATCTAAGGAAATAGAGTGTTGGTTTCATAAATGAAAGTATACAGTAGCAATACTAAGAGGTTGATTTTGACAATGAGTAAAGATGTGTGATTATTTAGAAGAAGAATTAGAAGAAAAATCTGAGGCCAGGCGGCGACCTACGTTTCCACACCTGAAAGATGCAGTATTATGAGCGATGAGGGTCTTAGCTTCCGGGTTC
>NZ_MIBU01000223.1:0-10792 GCF_001830725.1 Sulfuricurvum sp. RIFOXYD12_FULL_44_77 | reverse complement strand
TCGATTATCTGATTCGTGAGCTTGAGATCCTTTCTCAACATATCGATGTGAATCGTTCGGTTATCCAGCTCCATTTCGGCGGGGGGACACCGACATTTTTCGATGCCGATCAACTGCACCGTATTATCACGGCGATTAAAAGTCATTTCAAAAATTTTGCACAGGGTGCCGAGATCAGCTGTGAGATCGATCCCCGCCATATCAACGATGCGCAGATGAAAGTTCTCAGCGAGGCTGGATTTAATCGTGTCAGTTTCGGGATTCAGGATTTCGATGATAAAGTTCAGGTAGCAGTGCACCGTGTACAGCCGTATGACATCACCAAAGCGGCGATGGATCTGGCACGTAAATACAATATGGTGAGCGTCAACGTCGATTTGATCTACGGATTGCCGCATCAGAGTCTGGAGACATTTAAAAAGACCCTCGATCTCTCCCTCTCTTTGAATCCGGATCGTTTTGCCGTCTTTAACTATGCCCATGTCCCTTGGCTGAAAAAGACGATGCGAAAAATCGATGAGACGACATTGCCGCATCCGGCAGAAAAGCTCGCCATTATGCGTTATACCATCGATCATATGGAATCCAACGGGTATAAAATGATCGGGATGGATCACTTTGCCAAGAGTGAAGATGAGCTTTTTAAAGCGATTGAAAAAGGGGAGCTTCACCGTAACTTCCAAGGCTATACCACCAAGGGGGGAGCCGATCTGATCGGGATAGGTCTCACCTCTATCGGAGAGGGAGCTGATTATTACGCCCAAAATTTCAAAGAGATGGAAGGGTATGAAGCGGCCATCGATGCGGGGAGATTGCCTCATGAACGGGGTGTCGCATTGAATGAGGATGACCGTATCCGTCAATACGTGATTATGGAACTTATGAGCAATTTTAAACTCGATATTGACCGTTTTGAGCGGTTGTTCGGCGTGAAATTCGCAGAATATTTCGCAGATGCTATCGAAGCATTAAAACCGTTCGAAGCGGATGGATTGCTTACTATGACCTCTCAGTCGATTGAGTGCTCGACAACGGGAACCTTGTTGATCCGTAATATCGCGATGCCTTTCGATGCCTATATGAAACGTCATGCGAGTTCTGATAAAGCCTTTAGTAAAACGGTGTAATCGGATGGAAAAGCGCGAATTGTTTCATTTTACCGAAACCTCCGATGCGTGTATCAAATGCGGGAAGTGTATCCCCGTTTGTACGATTCATAATGTCAATGCCGATGAGGTAACTTCACCGCGCGGATTTATCGATCTCCTCGGTGCGTATGAGCGTGGGCAGTTGGAGTTGGACAAAAATGCGAAAGCGATTTTTGAGAGCTGTTTTCTCTGTACCAACTGTACCGATGTCTGTCCTAAAGCATTGCCTACCGATATGGTGATAGAGCAGGTACGTGCCGATCTCGCCGATAAATTCGGTATCGCGTGGTTTAAGCGGGCATTTTTCTATCTCCTCCGTCATCGGACAACGATGGATATCCTTTTTAAACTCGGATACGTGTTTCAAACGTGCGGATTTAAGATCAAAGACTCAATCAACTCGATGCAGCCGCGATTTAACCTTCCGATCATTAAAAAAGACCGACTTCTTCCTGCAATGGGAAAAACGTCGTTTCTTAACAGTTATCCCGAAAATATCCCTAATGGGGGGAAACGCCGCGTAGCGATTTTTATCGGATGTTTGGCAAACTACAACTACACCGAAATCGGCAAGGGACTTTTAGAGATTTTGGAAGCACTCCATGTCGATGCTTTTATCCCGAAAAAACAGCTTTGCTGCGGAGCACCGGCCTATTTTACGGGTGATTTCGCGACAGTTGATCACAATGCCAAAAAGAACATTGTCTATTTTGAGAGTTTTATCGACGAGGTCGAAGCGATTATCATCCCCGAAGCGACCTGCAGTGCGATGATTAAAATCGATTACGAGCACTTTTTCCACGATCAGCCCGAATGGCTGGAGCGTGCCAGAGCGCTCAAAGGTAAAATCTTTATGGCGACCGAGTGGCTGGAACAGAAAACGGAGCTAAAAGCACTGTTGGCGAGCAAGGGGCGAAGTGATTTAACGGTCACCTATCACGATCCATGCCATGCCCGTAAAATGCAGGGAGTTTATAAAGAGCCGCGTGCATTGGTCGGACAAAACTACACGATCACCGAAATGAGCGATCCGAACGCCTGTTGCGGGTTCGGAGGGGTGACGATGCAGACGGAGAATTTCCATTTTGCCCAAGCGGCGGGAAAACCTAAAGCGGCCATGATCGCCAAAACGGGTGCGCAAATCGTTACCGCCGAGTGCAGTGCCTGCCGTATGCAGATCAATAACTCAATGAATGAGGCCAATGTGGATGTCGTCTTTAAAAATCCGATCGAACTGATCGCTGAGGCATTACGAAAATGACCACGATAGAGGTGGAGTCATTTTTAGAAACCTTTCAGACCCTTGTCTTAGCATCTCTCACCCCTGAGGATGAACCCCATGCCAGCACTGCCCCTTATGTCCGTATCGACAATGATTTTTATATCCTTATCAGCACCGTTGCCCAGCATGGGCGTAATCTTCTCGTGAACCAAACTGTCTCTTTGCTTTTTGTCGAAGATGAGTCGCAGTGCGTTCAGCCTTTTGCTCGTAAGAGGGTGACATTGGAAGCTATTGTCAGAGAAGTGGGACGGGAAGATGAATATTTCGGACGTGCAATCGAGCGGTTTAAAGCCCATTTTGATTCTAAACTGGTTACATCGTTGACCCAAATGGGGGATTTTCACCTTTTTAAACTCTCCCCTAAAAGCGGCAGTGTCGTGATGGGATTTGGAAAAGCATACCGTTTGGATCACAATTTAGAGGTGATGGCGCAGATTATGGGTCAACATCAAAAGGGTCATGGCAATGGATAAACTCCTGATCGTGTGGAGTAGCGGTGAGATTGAAGTGGCGAAAAAGCTTGTATTGCTTTATGGAAGCGTCATTTTGCCTCGTGGCTATTGGGATGAAGCCCATCTGATGGTATGGGGCCCTTCGGCGAAGCTTTTGGCTGAAAACACGGAGTTACAAGCAATGGTTGCTCAGGTGATCGACTCGGGTGTAAAAGCCTCGGTGTGTGTTGTATGCAGTGACGATTATGGAGTAACCGAAGAGCTTCGAGCGATGGGGATCGAACCGATCCATACGGGAGAGTTTTTAACGCAGGCACTGAAAAGTGATTGGAAAGTGGTGACATTTTGATGGAATTTTGGCAACACATTTACGAACATTTTAACCCTGTAGCTTTCAGCATCTTCTCTATTCCTGTCCACTGGTACGGGTTGATGTATGTTCTAGCCCTCCTAAGTGCCCTCGTCATCGCGAAATGGATCGTTCAAAAAGACAACATTTCGATTACCAAAGATCAGTTGGATGACTATTTTGTTTATGCCGAGATCGGGGTTATTTTGGGGGCGCGATTGGGGTATATCCTTTTTTACGATACTCATACGATGTATTACCTCACCAATCCGTGGCAGATTTTTAATCCGTTTATCGACGGTCAGTTTGTCGGGATTCGGGGGATGAGCTTTCACGGGGCGATACTCGGCTTTTTGGTCGGCTCGTATCTCTATCATCGCCGCCACGGAATACCTTTTGGTCGATTGATGGATTTGGTGGCGGTCTCGGTTCCTTTGGCGTATGTATTCGGTCGGATCGGGAATTTTCTCAATCAAGAGCTTGTAGGACGTGCTACCGATGTGCCGTGGGGAATCTATGTCTATGATACCCTCCGTCACCCCTCACAGCTTTATGAAGCGTTTGTCGAGGGGATTGTGGTCTTTGTCATCATCTATGCGTATCGTCATCGTAAAGCTTTTGAGGGTGAGTTGATTTTACTGTACGGATTCTTATATGGAATCGGACGGGGTCTTGTAGAATTTTACCGCGCACCCGATGCCCAAATCGGCTATCTCGCAGGGCAGTGGCTTACACTTGGGATGGCACTTAGTTTCGCGATGGCGGGTGTTTCAGCGATTTTGTGGGTTTATTTTAAAAGAAATCGTAGAAAGGTTGTTTGATGAAAAAGTGGTTGATTTATATTGCTTTAGTAATTTTAGGATTAACTGCAGGGATTTTTTCGGGGTGCAGTTTAAAGGATTTTGGAAGAACTATTCATGAATCAGTTGTAACGAAGAAGGGACCTGCATCACAATTTTTAAAAGAAGTTTTATACTATCGATCTCAGCAACAAGGTGCAAATGAGGGTGCTTTATATATTCGCTATGATATTAGTGATA
The DNA here is from genome assembly GCF_001830725.1 of Sulfuricurvum sp. RIFOXYD12_FULL_44_77. Lineage (NCBI taxonomy): Bacteria > Pseudomonadati > Campylobacterota > Epsilonproteobacteria > Campylobacterales > Sulfurimonadaceae > Sulfuricurvum > Sulfuricurvum sp. RIFOXYD12_FULL_44_77. The sequence continues at coordinate 6,521 of NZ_MIBU01000223.1, read as the reverse complement.
TCGTTTCAAAATATTTTGTCAAAGGGTTAGACAGAGATAAGGTTGTAGAGTTGATTTTTGAATATGCTCTCAATGGCGTTGAATATAAAGATAACAAAATCATAGCACAATATAATTTTGGACTTTATAGACATGTAGAATGTAAATTTTTCTTTGATTCAAACAATAAACTGATAGGAACTGATGGTACTCTTATAGTTATTGTTAAAGATTAATAGACTTTTTACATAACCTACTTTTTCGTTCGTGGTGAGCTTGTCGAACCATGAACTGAACACCCTTCGACAGGCTCAGGGCGAACGGTGTCTTATATTCTAGGAAGTTTGGTATGACGAATTAGGTAAACCGGATACAAAAATGGTGTATCCCTTCTTCATACCGATATTTAAGATTAAATCGGTGCAAATCTATAACCGATTGGGCGATGTAAAGCCCCAATCCTAATCCTCCATCCCCCCGCTCAGTAACAAATGCCTGCAACGCTTCCTCAACCGGACGCTTGAGCGGTTCACCGCTGTTGCGGATACAGATATGATCATGCTCACACGCTATCTCTATCGGGAGTGCAGAGGCATGGCGCACCGCATTGTCGATAAGATTTTGCAAAGCACTGGTAAAGAGTGCCTCATCGACCGTAATATTTTGGTCACATCCGCTTACATGGACGCTTTCGGGTTCAATCATGAGATTATCGAGGGCATTTTGAATCATCAAATCGAGATTATGCGGTTGTTTTACAAGGGAATAGGCGTGCATTTTTTCAATGTCGGCCATTTGATGAATCAGATGTTCGAGTCGTGAAAAGAGTTTGGCTAGCAAGGTACGGTTTGGACTCGGTTCTTCGAGTTCTACGATCAATTTCCCTTTGGTAATGGGTGTTTTGAGCTCATGCATAATATTGCGCAAGAAAAGCTCACGCGATTTTTTGAGTTTGTTCTGTTTCTCCAAGGCATCATAGAGTGCATTCGAGATCAGGGCAATTTCATCTTTTCCATTATTGGCCGTATTTAAAATTTCCTTACCTTCTCCATATCGCTGTATCTGTTCATACAAGTATTTGAGTGGCTTTAGGTTACTCCATAACAGAAGATACATATTGACAAGACCACCTAAAAGGGCAAAGAATAAAAACCAGACAAAATAGTAGGTTTTACCCTCCGCCATATCACGATAAAGCATCGTACAGTGCCCTTCGGAGAGTTCATAGATGAATCCGCTGTCATCTTTATAAATAGTCACTTTGACATTTCGGGAACGGAGTTTGGACTGCATCGGAGGGGGGAGGATGATCGCTTCACATTGAGGGGTTTTTGTTTCTATGACTTTGAATCCCGCCTCTGAGAGCTCTTGATTTTTTTCCATACACGTTTGAGCCTTGGTCTCGTCGATAATTCGTGAGAGTTCCATGGAACGATGGGTCAGAAGATGAAATTTTTGCCTCTCCTGCTCAGCCAATGCGGAGATAAAAAGCAAAATCAGGACGATGAGCGCCAGAAAAAAGAAAGCATGCAGTTTAAAAAAAACAGAGTGACGACGGCTGATCATAGGGTAAATTGGTATCCCATACCGCGAATCGAGCGGATGAGGGTAGGGTGTTTGGGATTAGGTTCGATTTTTTGGCGTATGCGGCTGATGAGGACATCAATACTCCGTTCTGAACTCTCCCAGCCGATCGATTCGACATTATTGGCGATAAAATCACGGGAGATGATTTGTTTATGGTGTTTGATGAGGAGGGAGAGGAGCTCAAATTCGGCGCGAGTCAGGGGAAGAAGCTCCCCCTCTTTATAAATACCGGTCTCATCCACACGAAATGTCTCACTGCTCGCTTGGATCGTTTTGCCGTTGATACGGCGGAGTAGACTCTGTATCCTCGCAACAAGTTCACGCGGCTCATAGGGCTTGGGGAGGTAGTCGTCGGCACCTAACTCTAAGGCGATAACTTTGTCTCCCAAATCACTCCGAGCCGAGGAGATGATGATTGGGATGTCACTGCGCTCTCGGAGCGCTTTACAGACATCCAAACCATCCATATCGGGAAGAGTTAGATCGAGTAACACAAGATCGTAGGACTCTATTCCCAAAGAGGCGAGTGCCGCTTTGGGATGAGCGTAAGCAATCACCTCCATCTGATAACGCCCAAGATATTGGGTGAGAAGATCGGAGATTTCGAGATCATCTTCAATCAGGAGGATTTTAATCATACATATTTACTTTTGATCGCAGTTTTTGCAACCCATGCCACTCATACCTCCTTGAGGCATTTGCATTTGTTTCATATCATGAGGCATTTGCGCTGGTTTCATATCAGAGTTCATGGGACAGTTCCCTTGTCCCATCATCATTTTCATCCCTTCGAATTTACCGCGTTGTTCGGGAGTAAGGACTCCCATCATTTTTTCGCGCTGTTTGTTATGGAATGCTTTCCCCTCCTCACGGATTTTGGTAATTTGATCTTTTTGTTTATCGCTAAGACCGAGGTTTTCCATCATCGGAGGAAGTTTTTTAGTGTCGCATTCGCATTTTTGCATCATTCCGCCCATGCTGCCTTTGCCGCACATTCCACCTTGCATTCCACCTTGCATCGGACACGCCATTAACGCAGTTGCACCGAGTATCAGTGCGATACTTAGAATCTTTTTCATTGGTTTCTCCATCTCGTTTTATTTATACTCTGACAGTATAGAAGAAGCTTGTCAATCTTGTAACAATCTAGTGTTAACAAGATTAATGAGATATCTCTTCACTTTGAGCTTCGGTAATTTTCATCAGTGTTAAAAAGAGCACTGTGATAGCCGGCCCTATAATCATACCCCAAAACCCGAAAGTTGCCAACCCTGCGATAATCGCAAAGAAGATAATGAGTTCATTGATCTTCTCTTGGGGCTTGATGAGACGCTGATTGATAATTTTGATAATAACCGGCTTGACGAAGGTATCGGCTATGACAGAAATAATAATGATGGTATAGAGAGTGATGAAGAGAGCATTGTGGGTATGCCCGAGAGAAAGCTCAAAGAGGGCAAAAGGGAGCCACATAATCACCCCCCCTACTACAGGGATAAGCGAAGCAAATCCGTACATGATTCCAAAGAGCAAACCGTTGTACCCCATATACCCCACCGCAATGCCAAATAATGCCCCTTCAAATACGGCAGTGGCGAGAATCGAATAAAATACGACACTCATCGAGGAGCGCATCTCAAACATAATAAGGGTACTCTCTTGTTGCGGAAAGTGGGCAGAGCGTTTGAAAAATTCGAAAATGTCCCGTCCATAATAGTGGGCGATAAAATAGAAGATCAGAATAAACAGTGTTCCTGAGAGAAATGACATCGCAAAGCTTCCGATCTCTGAAGCATAAGCGATAATATTTTGAGAAAATGCGGTAGTGTCAAATTTGATCAAAGAGGCTTCGATTTTTGCTTCGAGACGTGAGAGGGACGGAGGGAGATGCTCCAACCAAAGTCTGAACTTACTCTCCATGGTACTCATGATAGCGGGATCGAGGTTTTGCATCATTACGGAGATATGAAACAAAAAGTATCCCAGCGGGGCGAAAAAGAGGATTCCCAACAAAAGGGTCGATAATGTTGAAGCCCAAAAGCGGCTCCCCGTGAGGTGGAGAAAACCCATTTGAATATGGTGGGTTGAAATTGCCAAGAGTGACGCGACGATAATGCTCATCCAAAACGGTGCATACAAAACATAGATGCCATACGAGACCATGATGAGTAAGAGAGGGGTAAAATACTCTTTTTTCACTGTTTTTCCTTATTCAAACAAGCCGCTTTGCGGGATTCCGAATTTGAGCAGTTCATACGTTTTTGCCGTTGCAACCCGTCCGCGAGCGGTACGTTCCAAATATCCGTTGGCGAGAAGGTATGGCTCTAAGACATCTTCGATCGTCCCCTCATCTTCACTGAGGGCGGCGGCAATCGTACTTAGCCCCATAGCTCTCCCTTTGGCCTCCATCAGGAATTTTAGGAGGCGGATATCCATCTCGTCAAACCCGTTGGCATTGATTCCCAGCTGATCGAGTGCGTAGCGGGAACGCTCGTGTAAAATGGTATTTTCATTGGCAACGTCGGCAAAGTCACGAACCCGCTTCAGCAGACGCAGTGCGATTCGGGGCGTTCCGCGAGAGCGTTTGGCGATCTCTTTGGCAGCCTCTTTATCGATACTTTTACCGAGTTTCGTTGCGGCTTGGGAGATGATACTGCACAGCTCATCAGGGGAATAAAACTGCATCCGAAAATTCATCCCGAAACGATCGCGCAGAGGATTGGAGAGCATTCCCGCGCGGGTGGTTGCACCGATGAGAGTAAATCGGGGAAGGTCGATTTTTACCGTCTGTGCCGCAGGACCTGAACCTATGATGATATCGAGACGAAAATCTTCCATAGAGGGGTAGAGGATCTCTTCGACTGCAGGAGAGAGTCGGTGAATCTCATCGATAAAGAGGATATCCCCCTCTTCAAGGTTGGTGAGGATTGCGGCAAGATCACCGCTTTTTTCGATCATCGGGGCGGCGGTTACTTTGATATTGCTCCCCATTTCGTTGGCGATGATGAGGGCGAGGGTCGTTTTTCCCAAACCCGGAGGGCCGTAGAAGAGGACATGATCAAGCGCTTCGGAGCGCTTATTGCTTGCCTCTATAAAGACGCCCAGATTTTTTTTGATCTGATCTTGACCGATATAATCATCCCATGCACTGGGACGAAGTGACGTTTCACTCGACTCTTCGGCATTAAACTTTTCAATCTCTACAATACGTTCCACGTTAGACAGCCCTAGTAAACATAATTTTCATCGGGAAAAGAGCGCTCTTGTACTTCCGAAGCGTAAGCGGCAACTGCTTTTTTGACTCCGCTCGCACCGTCCATATATTGTTTGACGAATTTAGGGACGAACGGTTCATACAGACCCAGCATATCGGAGAATACCAGCACCTGACCATCCACTCCGTTTCCGGCTCCGATTCCGATAACGGGGATCGAGACACTTTGTGCAACACGGGTTGCTACGTCGGCTTTGACCCCTTCGATAACGATGATAAAAGCACCCGCTTGCTGGATGGCTTGTGCATCGGCGATGAGAGAGAGGGCTTCATGCTCATTTTTCCCTTTGACTTTATATCCCCCCTCGGCACGAACGGCTTGGGGGAGAAGTCCGATATGTCCGCATACGGCGAATCCGTTATCGCTCAGATGTTTGACGAGGTGGGCCTTCTCGGCTCCCCCTTCGATTTTGATCGCATCGGCAGAGGTCTCGCGGTAAACGCGGATGGCGTTGGTGAGGGCGGTGGCTTCGTCGGTGTAGGACCCGAAGGGCATATCGGTGATAATAAAAGTTTCAGGAGCACCTTTGCAGACGGCATTGGTATGATAGATCATTTGATCCATCGTCGCACTCAGGGTATCGCTATTGCCGCCAAAACTCATATTGAGACTGTCTCCGACGAGGAGTATGTCGGCGCTTTCACTAAAAAGGCGGGCGAAAAGGGCGTCATACGCCGTTATCATGACCAGAGGAAGTGCATCTTTTCGTTTTTGAATCGAACCGATAGTGAGTTTTTTCATACTATATGTATCCCATAGTTATTTAAAGTAGATAGTTTACCCAAAATTTGTTTTGGGTAGCTATTCTATGGCAATTAAGAGGGGATATTAAACAAAAGATGGCTATAATTTACTACCACAGGAGAACATCATTATGGGCATACGAAGCGTTCTAGAAGCTAATTTCGACTTTGAAATCATAGACGAATTTTTAGACCATTACGCAATGATGACAGAGATCATGGAATCGCTAATCGTTGATTTAGGTAATCCTGAACGGTTCCATCGCAGTATTGAAGAGCTCTTTAGAATTTTTCACAATATTAAATCTGCTTCCGGTTATCTGCAGATTGAACCTATGGTTCGCTTAGCAACGTTTTCGGAAGATGCGCTTGAACAATTACGTTCACGTGATACAATAGTCAATGATGAGACGATTACATGGCTGATCAGTGTTGCCGATATGTTTATGCAGTGGCAAGAAGATTTGAAAATGGATAACGAACTGTCCAAAATACATTTTTCCCTTTTAATTTTACCCGATATGGAGAGAGCGTGAAGCAACTCGTAGCGTACATTACCGCAGGATACCCTGATAAAAATTTTACCGTTGATTTGGCATTGGCACTGGGTGAAAACGGTGTCGATACCTTAGAACTCGGAGTCCCTTTCTCCGATCCTGTTGCCGATGGCCCCGTTATCGAAGCGGCAAATCAGCGTGCACTCGAAGCGGGATTCCGTTTTGCCGATATTCTTGATATTTCTGAAGCTATTGCCCCTAAAATCGATACGTTGTGGATGGGATATTTCAACCCGTTTTACCAATACGGTATGGAAAAACTTCTAGAGCGTGCCCAAACGCTAGGGGTAAACGGTTTGATTATCCCCGATGTTCCGTATGAAGAGGCGAAAAATTATCATAACCTTTTTGAGAGCAGAGGCTTGGCCAATATCACTTTC
>NZ_MIBU01000222.1:0-3995 GCF_001830725.1 Sulfuricurvum sp. RIFOXYD12_FULL_44_77 | reverse complement strand
ATTTGAGTGCTTTTTGTATCGAGAGGGCTATACCGTAGTCAACACTGGAAGCTTGGGTGCTGGTCTGAAGATACTCTTTTGCACTGGCAATATCATCGATGTAAATATTGGCATTCCCTTTTTGAATATAGCGTAGGGTTTGATCGGCATTAAAAATTTTATAAGGGGCAAAGTAAAAAATGCTCTGATAAATTTTGAGACGGTTATCATGTTTTGAGTCGCGATAGAGACGTTGGATCTCATCGGGATCATAAAGGGAAGGCTTAAGAAGGACACGGATAGGATAAGGAGTATAGACCTGATCGGGGTACTGATCAGACATCTCTTTAATGAGTTTTGAGCCGCTTTCCTGCATCCCTGACTTCAGATAAACGTATCCCAAGGCAAGTTTTTCTTCTATCGGTTTGTCATTTTGCATAATTGCATCGTGGAGATATTTGGTTGCTGAGGGGATATCTCCGAGATTGGCGTACATAAGCCCCAGTGAAAAGGAGTCCTCTTCCTGAAGAGGATTTTCAAGGGCACTGATCGCATCGTTAAAACTTCCGAACATCGCGCTGATTTTGGCGCGCAGTTTATTTTGAGTGGTTTGATACTCTTCGGTTGTCGGATTTTTTAGGGCGCTGAGGGCTTCGAGGTAGTTCCCTTTATAATAATTAATGAGGGCATAATAATAGGAGTACATCGGTGATCCGCTCTCTTGAGGGAGATACGATTGCGCCATAGTGATGTAGGTATTGAAATCTTTTTCACGTTTGAGATTGAGACAGCAGACTGCCGCATTTATGGCACTGACACATCGGTTTTCGCTGTTGGCGATAGAGCGTTTAAAATTTTCAAGAGCTGCTTTGTGTTCTCCCTCTTTGAGCTGAACAACACCGAGATTGTATTGGGAAATGGCTTCTGAGTAGAGGGCGATTTTCTCATAGAGTTTGAGCGCTTCGGTCGCATTGCCGTTAGCATAGAGATAGTTTGCCCTCTCAATCATATTCTCAAGCTGGCTAGGCTCAATCACATTCTCTTCAGAGGCGGTTGTTTTTTCGGCTATAGGCTGTTCGAAGGGTTTTACCGCTTCTGCAGAGTGTCCCAAGAAAAACATCAATCCTCCCCCGATTAAGAGGAGTAAAAGGAGAATACCGGACACAACAATGATGAGACGTTTGTTCTTGAACGGACTTGGCTTTTTGCTCGAAGCCTCAGAGGTGTCTGCCGCTGTTTTTTCGACGCCGGCAGCATCCGATTCTTCGATGATGATTATCTCTTCTTGATCTTCAGCCATAGCCTCTCTTTATCCTGATTAGAGATATTTTTGGAGGACGGCAGGGATGATGATGCTGCCGTCTTCTTGTTGGAAATTTTCCATAATAGCTATCATCGTCCGTCCGACCGCTAAACTTGAACCGTTTAGGGTGTGAGCGAGGATATTTTTTCCCTCTTCTTTGTAGCGGATCTTCGCACGGCGGGCTTGGAAGTCCCGTGTATTGGAGACGGAGCTGATTTCACGATAGGTGTTTTGCCCCGGAAGCCACACTTCGAGATCGACGGTACGCGCCGCACCGAATCCTAAATCTCCCGTACAGAGAGTGACGAGACGGTGAGGAAGTCCAAGCGCTGCGAGAAGATCAGAAGCACACGCGACCATCTCTTCGAATACCGCATCGCTTTGATCGGCGCGAGTAATGGAGACGAGTTCAACTTTGTGAAACTGATGCTGACGGATCATCCCGCGCACGTCACGTCCGCCGCTTCCCGCTTCTTTACGAAAACACGACGTGTATCCCGTCATTTTGATCGGTAAATCGGAACCGTTTAGGATTTCGTCTTGGTAGAGGTTGGTGAGAGGTACTTCCGCCGTCGGAATGAGATAAAGCTCTTCCTCTTCCACTTTGAAGAGATCCTCTTCGAATTTCGGAAGCTGTCCTGTCCCCTCTAGTGCGCGGCGGTTAACGAGCATCGGAACACTGAACTCTTCGAAACCGCGCTCACGGTTAAAATCGAGCATAAAGTTGATAAGGGCGCGCTCCAATCGGGCACCCATCCCGCCCACAACGCTGAAACGGCTTTTGGCGAGTTTAACCCCTCGCTCAAAATCGATCCAGCCATTTTGGTCTGCGAGTTCCCAGTGCTCTTTCGGCGTAAAGCTAAAGGTTGGCGGAGTGAGGACTTTTCGGATTTCGATATTATCATTTTCATTCGCACCGTCGGGTACGTCTGCATCGGGAATGTTCGGAACACGCATAATGATCGCATCGAGGGCTTCTTCGGCGGAGCGTTGGGTATCAAGGAGATCGTTTAGGGTCACTTTGTTGGCATCGACTTCGATTTTCAACTCATCGGTACTTTTCCCCTCTTTTTTATACTGACCGAAAAGGCGGCTGAGTTCGTTTTGTTTCGCTTGCAATGTCTCGTAAGCGAGTTTAGCGGTTTTGAGAGCTTCATTGGCGGTTTTTAGTTCAGTGATTACGGAAGCATCCACTTTTTTGCGCATCAACGCCGTTGCGGTTTCGTCAAAATTTTTCTGGAGAAGTTTTACATCGATCATAAAGGGTCATTCCTGCTATTAAATAATGATCGATTATAGCCAAAAGAGGCTGAAATTAGGTCAAAATTCCTCCGTTCGCCCTGAGCTTGTCGAAGGGTGAGTTCATGGTTCGACAAGCTCACCACGAACGGAAAAAAATACTGCATAAATTGACTAGGAATAGCTATAATTAGTTGTAAAATAACTAAATTTAATGAGGTTAAGGTGAAAAATGCAAGTTCTTATAGTACCAAAAGAGGTGATATGGGCAACAAGGCTTTTGTGGTTAAGTGTCATTATCCCTTTAATATTGATATTTATCGTAGCTGGAATGTACGGGACAGAAAGTTTCTTTATTCTTGATATTATTTATGCTATTGGGCGTAAAATAGTAACAATTTTAACTGGGCTATTTTTGATTTTTGGAATAAATTATTTTTTATTGAAAGGGAATAAATGGGCGATGTGGTTAGTAGTTATCATATTTGGTTTCACAGCTTTTATGAATACAATTACAATAACCGCCTATTTTGCAGAAAATAGTGCAATATTGGAGAGAATAATCTATCTGCTCAAGATAGTCTTTTATATTCCAATTATATATTTACTTCTAAAGCAGAGGGCTTTTTTTAAATAAGATTTCTAATATGACAACATCTTGACAAAATTAGTTTTATCCGATATTATGACAACATATTGACAAAATAAGGAGAGTACGATGCAAGCCATGTTTTATTCTGCGGCACGTAATAACCTGCGAAGTATGATCGATAGCGTGTGCAATGACTGTGAAGAGTACATTATCACGACCAAAGATAACCAAAGTGCGGTGCTAATCTCGTATGAAGAGTACGCTTCGATGAAAGAGACGATGTATTTGCTCTCGTCTAAAAACAATCGTGATCGTTTGATGGATTCTATCGAAGAGATTGAAAAAGGGCAGTTCACGATTCAAGAGATAGCCAGTTGATGATCGCTTTTTCGACCAAGGGATGGGAAGACTATCTCTATTGGCAACACAACGACAAAAAGATTCTAAAAAGGATCAATTCTCTTTTAGAAGACATCCGTCGAAATCCCGATGATGGGTTAGGGAAACCTGAACGGTTGAAAGAGAATTTATCGGGGTATCTCTCCCGACGGATTACCGCCGAACACCGCCTTGTCTATACAATCAAAAATGATCTGATTATCGTGGCACAGTGTCGGTATCACTATTAAGAGTTATCGTTTTGATTGCAGCGGTATTCAGTGATTTTTTGAGAGTTGCGAACTTATCTTTGGGGAGTGAAACATACTCACCGTTTTCCACCGCTTCAACAATGGCTAATTCTTCATCGGTATAGATTGTCTTGGTACTCATCGGTTACTCCTTAAAATGTAGAAAAGTACGAACTATCTTTCCTTGTAATAATTTTTTGAAATGACAGTATTGAATTCCGTTGGGTCATACCAAAAACATCCGATACAACTA